>CAZQHA010000437.1:0-3900 GCA_964592795.1 uncultured Planctomycetaceae bacterium
AGCGCAACGGCGGACGCATCTTTGGCCACACGCACGCGGACACGATCGAAGGCGGAGCGCCGGCGCTCGTCCAGACCGAGCGCGGGCCGCAGATCCGATCCGGGCACGTGGTCGTCGCGACCCACTCGCCGGTCAACGACTTGGCGGTCATCCACACGAAGCAGTTCGCGTATCAGACGTACGTCATCGCGGCCGAGGTGCCGCGCGGATCGCTGCCGCACGCGCTCTACTGGGACACGCTCGATCCCTACCACTACGTGCGCCTGGCGACCGCCGAATCGAGCGATCCGCCGCGCGACGTGCTGATCGTCGGCGGCGAGGATCACCGAACCGGCCAGTCCGATCGCCCCGAGGAGGCTTGGCGCCGTCTCGAATCGTGGACGCGCGCGCGGTTCAAGGACCTGGGCGCGATCGAGTGGCGCTGGTCGGGCGAAGTGTTCGAGCCGGTCGACGGCGTCGCGTTCATCGGCCGCAATCCGCTCGACGCGCGCAACGTGTACGTCGCGACGGGCGATTCGGGGAACGGCATGACCCACGGCGTCATCGCGGGCCTCTTGATCCGCGATCTCGTCGAAGGGCGCGAGAATCGCTGGAGCGAGCTCTACGATCCGCGGCGCCGGCGCCTGCGGGTGGTCGGCGAGTATGCGAAGGACAACTTGGGCACGCTCAAGGAGTACGCAGCGTGGCTCTCCCCCGGTGAGGTGAAGGAGCCGAGTCGGATCCCGCGCGGCGAAGGAGCGCTGGTGCGCCGCGGGCTCGAGCTCTGCGCCGTGTACGTCGACGCCGAAGGCCACGTCCACGAGAACCTGGCGCTCTGCCCGCACCTGGGCTGCGCGGTGAAGTGGAATCGCGCCGAGAAGACCTGGGATTGCCCGTGTCACGGGTCTCGCTTCGACGCGCGTGGGAAGGTGATCCACGGTCCGGCCATCGTCGATCTCCTGCCGGCGCGCGAGCACGTCCCCGACCGCGCGGACGCGTGATCGCGCGCGCGAGCCGACTACCGACATTCACGCTCCGACCTTCCCGAACTCCACGGCTGCAAACTGCGCTTTGGGCGTCGTAGGAAGCGTCCATACCGTTTCCTCAGGAAGGACGACCATGAAACGAACTCAATGGATCACCGCTGCCGTCGCCACCTTGGCGACTCTCGGCACCGCTCAAGACGACAAGACACAGCGCCCGGAAACCAAGACACAGAACACGCCGACGCAGACCGCTCGGCCGATGTCGCACAAGACGCCGCAGATCCTCTTGGCGCGCGACCTGATCGGACGGTCGGTCACGAATCCGCAGAACGAGAACATCGGGAAGATCGAGGACGTCGTCGTGCGTCCCAACGGCGAGATCGGATTCGCGGTCCTCTCGTTCGGCGGCGTGATGGGCGTCGGAGAGAAGCTGTTCGCGATCCCCTGGAGCCTCCTCAAGACGGGCGATCCGATGCTGAAGGACTCGACCGATCCGGCCGCGGCGGACGCCGCGTACAAGCGCGCGGACAACGTCAAGATCGTGCTCCCGATCGACAAGGAGCGCCTGAAGAACGCGCCCGGCTTCGACAAGAAGAACTGGCCGTCGCTCGCGAGCGCCGATTGGACGCGCGAAGTCGACGCCTATTACGGCCCGGACATGAAGTCGACGCAGGGACGTCCGATGGAAGCCGGGGCGAGGACGGGCTCGTTCGCGTTCAAGGCCAGCGACATGAAGGGCATGAACGTCGAGACGCCGAGCGGCGACAAGCTGGGTGACATCGACGACGTCGCCGTCGACATCAACGGGCACGTCAACTACGTCGTGCTCTCGGTCGGCGGATTCCTCGGCATGGGCGAGCGCCACGTCGCGGTCCCCTGGCAAGCGCTGCAGGTCACGACGAAGGACGGCGACAAGCGCAAGCTGACGCTGCCGACGACCAAGGAGCGCCTCGAGAAGGCGCCGCAGTTCTCGAAGTCGAAGGACAAGTGGGCGCAGATGTCGGACCCGGCGTGGGTCGGCACCGTCTACGAGTACTACAGCGTCGAGCCGTACTGGACGAACGAAGACTAGCGCCGGTCGTCGCACCGCGCATCGAGACGCCGCGAGCGCTGCTCGCGGCGTCTTTTCGTCATCGGGGACGGCGCGGCACGATCGAGATGTTGCCGTCGCGCTCGAGCACCGCCAACCGGATCTCCTCCAGCCGCTCGATCCCGTGCCGCTCGCGCGCCGCCGTCAGGATGTCTTCCTCGTCGACCGCCGAGCGGTCCATCACCTCGCGCAGCGGCTCTCCGTCCTCGACGAGCACGATCGGCACGCCTTCGATCCAGCGGTCGAGCGCGCGCGAGCGCTGCTTCAGGTACGCCAGCGCGATGTCGACGAGGACGAGCGTCACGATCACGACGAGCGCGTGGGTCACCGATGGATCGTCGCCGATCAACGCCGCCTGCGCGGCCTCGGCGATCAGGAGCAAGAGCACGAGGTCGAACACCGTCATCTCGTGCAGCGTGCGCTTGCCCGCCGCACGGAACAGGAGGACGAAGGCCACGTAGACGAAGATGGTCTTCAGGATCGTGGCCATGGCGTCAGGGGAACATGAGCTGTTCGAACGGCACGCCCGCGGCGTTCGGATCGACCCCGACCTCGTGCCGCAGGACGCCCCACTCGTGCGCGCGGGTCGACAGTCGGATCTCGAACGGCGCGCGCACGCCGTCCTCGAACGCGAGCGTCAATCGCTCGCTCGACACGACAATCTCGCTCGGATGCGGGATCACGTCCTCGACCCGCGTCGACGCGATCCAGTCGCCGGCGAACCACACCTCGCCCACAGGCGCGTCGCCGACGAGACGCACGGTGAGCGCGTGAGGCGCGCCGCGGTGCGCCGTGCGCGCGTACTCGAGCTCGAATCCGTCCCCGAAGACCGTCGTGCGGCTCAGCGGTCCGGCTTCGAGGATTCCGGCGGCCGCGGCGGCGAGGAACAGCGCGCACGTCCCCCAGCCGATGCGCTGGAAGATCCACTCGCGTCGCTCGTGCTCGAGATTGCGCTGCTTCTCGAGCGCGTTCACGAGCCGGCTCCGGCGGTCACCCGCGCGTCAGCGGCAGCGTCTCGGCTCCCGCATCCGACAGGATCCGCTCCGCCGCCGCTAGGCGCGCCTCGCAGTCGTCTCCGCCACAATCGACGCCGACCAAGATCTTCCCCTTCTCGAGCGCCTGGTCGTAGAAGTTCGCCATCTCCGAATCGAAGCCGCGCGAGAGCATCGCGCCGACGAACCCACCGGCCACCGCGCCTCCTGCGACTCCCGCCAGGAGCGGACCCGCGGCGAGCAGGCCGATCCCGCCCGTCGCGACGATCCCCGCCAGCGGAGCGAGACCGCCCAAGACCACTCCGATCGCGCTGCCGACCGAGGCCGCCGCGGGCGCGTGCGATCCCGCGGGAGCCTTGCGCTTCGACTCGTGGAACGCGTCGGCGGTGCACGTCGGACAGATGACGGTCACCTGCTCGCGCGTGAACCCCGCTTCCACGAGCGTGTCGACCGCGCGCTCGGCGCTCTCGATGCGATCGAACACGCCGATCCGCGTCGGCAGCTCACGAGTCGTGTCGTCGGCCATGTCGGCTCACTCCTCCGTCGGCCGGACGCGATCCCCGTGGATCTCGCCGCGCCACTTGCCCGTCTCGCGGCCGCGCTCTTCGATGAACTTCTTGAAGCGCTTGAGGTCGCCCTCGACGCGCGCGGACACGATTCCGAGCGCGCTGCCCGCGGCTTCCGCCGCACCCTGCGGCTCGACCTCGATGCGCAGCGTGAGGTGCGTGCGGTTCGGACCGAGCGGCGCGAAGGCGATGCTGCCGGCGTTCTTCGCTCCGGAAGTGCTCCGCCACGTGATGCGCTCGTCGGGGATCTGCTGCGTGATGTCCGCCATCCACTCGACGTCCTTCCC
>CAZQHA010000438.1:0-3867 GCA_964592795.1 uncultured Planctomycetaceae bacterium
GCTTGACGACCGTGACGAACGGTCCTTCGAACTCCTTCGCGATCCCGAGCGCCGCGTCGAGGTCGACGAGGTTGTTGTACGAGAGCGCCTTGCCGCCGAGCACGCGCGCGCTCGCGACGTTCGGCTCGCCCGCGCGCGCGAACGCGTAGAGCGCCGCTTTCTGGTGCGGGTTTTCGCCGTACCGCAGCTCGGCGACCTTCGTCCCGACGAGCGACGCGCTGTCCGGGAACGGCGACGGGGCGCGCTCGTCGCGCCGCTCCTGCTCGAAGAGCCAGCGACTGATCGCAGCGTCGTACCGCGCCGTCGAGCTGAACGCTTTCAGCGCGAGCTCGCGCTTGAATGCCTCGCTGAGCGCGCCCCCGCCCTTCTGCATCTCGTCGAGCACGCGCCCGTAATCCGCGGGGTCGGTGACGACGCCGACGAAGCGGTGGTTCTTCGCGGCGGAGCGCAGCATCGAAGGCCCGCCGATGTCGATCTGCTCGATCGCCTCGGCGCGCTCGACCCTCGCGTTCGCGACCGTCGCCTCGAACGGATACAGGTTCACGACCACGAGGTCGATCGGGAGGATCCCGTGCTCCGTCATCGCGCCGCGGTGCGAGTCGGCGTCCCGGAGCGCGAGGATCCCGCCGTGCACCTTGGGGTGCAGCGTCTTCACGCGGCCGTCCATCATCTCGGGGAAGCCCGTGTAGTCGGACACCTCCCGCACGGGGATCCCGGCTTTCTTGAGCGCGGCGTACGTTCCACCGGTCGAGAGGATCTCGACCTTCATCTGCGCGAGCATCCGCGCGAAGCTCTCGATCCCGGTCTTGTCGGAGACGCTGATCAGCGCGCGCTCGATGCGCGGCGCACTCTCGCGGCGAGTCATGGCTGTGTGATCCGTTTCAGGGTCGCGGCGAACGTCGCCGGGTTCACCATGCCCGACGAGCCGGCGACGAACTGACCGGTCTTGTCCGCCAGGATGACGAAGGGGAGCATCATCGCGTCCTCCAAGTGGTGGGCGAGGTCGATCACCTCGTCCTCGGTGTCGTCCGCGTCGGACGCGAGCGCGACGAAGTGCTGCTGCAGGAGCGGCGCGACGTCCGGACGCGGCACGACGCTCTGGACGAGCGTCCGGCACTGCCCGCAGGCCTCCCGGCCCATCTCGATGAAGAGGTGCTTGTTCTCGGCGCGAGCCTGCGCGAGCGCGTCCTTGAAGCTCGTGTGCCAGGAGAGCGTGCCCTTGTCGTCGAAGTGCGGATGGCGCTTTTTTTCGGTCATGGAGGTCGCGGCCGGCCGGCGATGAAGGGCGACCATTCTGCAGTCCGACGCTCCGTTCGCACAGGTCTCGTCCGTCGCCCGTGACGGAAAAACGTTCGCGCCGCGATTCGCGCGCGCGGCTCAAGACGGCCCCCCGCGCTGGCGAAGAATAGGAACCCGCGCGGCACGCCCGCGCTCGCCCCGGGTCCCCGCACCTTGCGACTTCGACTTCTATTCGCGCTCGCGCTCGCGAGCGTGGCGGCCTCGTGCTCGTTGTGGCACACCGGCCCGAAGCCCAACCTCTTGTTCGTCGTCGTCGACGGCCTGCGCTTCGACTCGATCAGCCGTTCGATCGGCGCGGCGCACACGCCGAACCTGCACGCGCTCGGCGACGACGGCGTCTCGATGACCGGTTGCTTCAGCCACAGCCCGATCCACGAGGCGGCGCTGGCGTCGATCTTCAGCTCGCGCATGCCGCACCGCAGCGGCGTCTTGCACGAGCACGAGCCGATCGATCCGGATCTGCCGTTGCTCGCCGAGGAGCTCCAAGGCCGGGGCTACTTGACGTTCGCGTCGGTGTCGCGCGATTTCGCCCTGCGCTCGGCCGACGGAACGAGCGAGCCCGGTCTCCTGCGCGGCTTCCAAGGCGTGCACTTCCCCGAGCACGAGCAGTGGCCCGCGTATTCCGTCGCGAGCGCCGCGCGGGAGTTCGTCCACGCTCGCGACGCCTCGCAGCCCTGGTTCGCTTTCGTGCACCTCTCGGATCCGCACGAGCCGTACGAGGCGTACGACACCGCGGACGCGAAGGCGATGATCTCGCTCGACGGCGAGCTGCTCGAGACCGTTCCGATCTCCAACACCGCGCACTGGCACCACCAGCTCGACTTCACGCCGGGCAAGCATCGCATCGCGTTTCGATCGGACGTGCCGCTGCACGTGCGCGACTTCGAGTGCTTCTCGGAGACCGAGCCGCTCGAGACCTCGTACCTCCAAGGCGGTCCCGAGGAAGCGGCGAAGACCATCGTGCTCGCGATCGAGAACAAGTCGAAGGACGCGGTCCGCTGCCTCCTCAGCGCGCGACTGCACGACGCGCCGAGCTTGACCCAGATCCGCGAGCGCTACCGGCTCGAGGTCGAGCACGTCGACCGCGCCATCGGAGCGTTGATCGAGGAGCTCAAGGCCTCGAATCAGTACGACAACACGATCGTCGTGGTCACGGCGACGCACGGCGGCGCCCTCGGCGAGCGCGGCCAGGTCGGATCGGGCCACTTCCTCTACGACGAGGCGCTGCGCGTGCCGCTCGTCGTGAAGCCCGTGAAGGACGCGCCCGAGCTGGCGCCGATGCGCAAGCAGCGCAACATGCTCCTCCGGCACATCGACCTCGCACCGAGCCTCTTGGCGTTGCTCCACACGGGGCATCTCTCCGGATCGCAGGGCACCGAGATGCTCGAGCCCGCCGAGCGGATCCTGATCGCCGAAACCGGCCCGCCCGAAGCTCCGTCGAAGCGCATCGCGATCCGCGACGACCGCTACAAGATGATCTACGACGCCGGCTCGCGCCGGTACGAGATGTTCGACCTGCGCGTCGACACGCTCGAGCTCGAGAACATCTTCATGCTGCAAGGGCACCTGCGGATGCCGTGGCAGAGTCGGTTGCGGCAGCTCGCGCACGACTCCACGAAGGCGGAGGCGCCGCAAGGCGACGGCGCACAGGCGCCGGTCGAGGCGAGCGCGTCCGGCGCGCTCCAACACTGATCGGGGATCGACGAGCGCTTCGCAGGGGTCAGCGCTTGGCGGATTGCCAGCGCTGGACGGCCGCGCGCCGCTCGTCACGCGGCGCCGACGGATCGAACTCGAGCGACGATCCGTCGATCGCAACGCGGCGACGGCGGTCCTGCGCGCGCTCTCGTCCTCGGAGAGCAGGTAGCCGACGAGGTCGGGCTCGACGCGCTCGTCGCCCAGGCGGTAGGCCGCGCTGGCCGCGAGCGCGATCAGCGCGTCGGGCGTTCCCGCGCTTTCCGGGATCCCGCCGCGCGACGCCAGCGACAGAAGTCGCTGGTGGTAACGCTGCACGGCGGGCAGCGCGCTCGTGTCACCGATCTTCGCGAGCGATTCGCACGCCCACGCCGCGACCGACACGACCGGATCGCGCAGTGTCGCGATCAGCGCCGGAGCGGCGTTGCGATCGCCGATCTCGCCCAGCGCTTGGCTGATCAGCGCGCGCTTCTGCGCGAACCCCGAGGGGAACTTGAGCCCGATCTGCGACAGCCCGCCGACGGCCGCGGAGCCGAGCTCCAGGATGCGCGCGTGCAGCTTCTCGTCGTCGGCGACCGGCTGGCTGCCGTCGCTGCCGCCGTAGCTCTCGGCGATCCGCTTCACCTCGGCGCGCGTCTTCGGATCGACGCGCGCGGGATGGCGCAGTCGGTCCGCGCCGCCTTCGCGCGCCCACCACGACTGCAGGCGTCCGATCGCTTCGAGACGCTCGTCGCGCGGCCCGAGCGCTTCGTAGCAGAGATGAACGCCCGTGACCGCGAAGAACGACTCGAAGAAGCTCTCGCGCACGAGATCGTCGGGGTGGTCTAGGCCCGCGAGCAGCACCGGGATGCCGCTCGTGTCGCCGAGCTTCGCGAG
>CAZQHA010000439.1:0-3862 GCA_964592795.1 uncultured Planctomycetaceae bacterium
CTCCAGCGTGAACTGGAGATCGTCGACCCACAGCGTGCCGGTCATCGACAGGAAGATCGTGACCTGCACGCGGCGCGTCTGCGGCGGCGCGATCTGGTACATGCTGAGCTCTTCCCAGTCCGACTTCGGCAGCTTCGGCGCGAGATGAGTCTCGGCGATCAGCTCGTTCTTCGCGTCCAGGAAGACGATGCCGACGTAGCAGTTCTCGAACTGCTGCTCCTGGGTGCCGCGCACGATCTCGCGGCGGACGCCCTCGGCGCGCGCGAAGCATTTCAACGTGTAGATGCCCTCCAGCCGGACCGGCACGTCTTGCTTCACGGCGTACCAGAGCTTCGTGTTCTGATCGCCGGAGAGCTTCAAGCTGCCGCGCCCCGAGTGCGTCACCTGTGTGTCGACGGCGAGCGTCGACACCGGCTGCCGCTCGGCGTGGTAGGCGCCCATCTCGACGTTCCAGCCCGGCACCGGCTTGTCCGCCGTCACCGGCGCCTCGAAGTCGGGGTTGGCGAGGGTGAACGACTGCGAACTGAGGACGGTGGACAGCGCCAGGGCGACCAGCATGGACGATCTCCGAAAGACGGGGGCGAATCTTCTACAACGCGCTCGGGGGGGAACGCCACCGTACGCGGCGTCCGAGCCCCGGTTGGACGGTCGTGCCGGCTACTTTCCAGCCGCTCCGATGCGGTCGAGCTCCGCCGCCAGCGCCTCCGCGGCGTCGACGAGGCTGGGCGAGTCCGAGCTCATCAAGGCGCCCGAGATCACCGCGATCGAGCCGCGCTTGACGGCGGAGAGTCGCGCCAGCGCGGGCGTGCTCTCGAGCACGCTCTTCGTCGCGCTCCCGCTCTCGTCGCGCACTGGCGTCGCCACGACGATCACGTCCGGGTCGATCGTGATCAGCTGCTCGAAGTCGAGGCTCTTGTGGCCGTCGATGCCGGCTTCCGCGGCCGCGTTGCGCACGCCGACGAGCGCGCACAGCGTGTTCACGGTCGTGTTCTTGCCCGCCGTCCAACCGCCGCTGCCGTCGTTCGAGTACGCGAGCGCGCGCATCGTCTCGCGGGCTCCCGCGCGCTCCCGCACGCGCGCGAGGCGCTGGTCGAGCACCGCGACCACCTCGTTCGCGCGCGACTCGACGCCGCAGATGCGACCGAGCAGCCGCAACGTCGATTGGATGTCCGCGTAGCTCGTCGCCGATGGCAGGACGAGCACCGGGATCTTCTGAGAGCGCAAGACCTGCGTCGTGTCGGCGGATTGCCACGCGTGCGTGACGACGAGATCGGGTCGGAACACGATCAAGGGCTCCGCGACGTAGCGCGCGAACCGCGGGATCGCGTCCAGTCCGCCGGCTTTGAAGTCGACGTTCGAGTAGGCGTCGACCTGCTCGGGCAGCGCGGCGAGACGGTCGGTCCCGACGAGCGGCACGAGGAACTCGGCCGCGGCGGTCGTCGTCGGCAGGATGCGAACCGGCCGTCCGGCGAGCTCGAAGTCCGTGCCGTCGGGCAAGCGTACGCGAATTTTCTCGGAGGAGGGCCCGGACGCGGCCACCTCCGGCGGCGCCGCGCGCTCCGAATCGCATCCCGGCGCGGCGGCGAGCAGCGCGGCGCAGAGGGCGAGCGTCGCTCGCGCGCGGCTCACAGGCTCGCCGGACGCTCGAGGGTCCGCTCCGAGCGCACGTTCCCGGTGTTCAGCGTCGTCGCGGGCTCGAACAGCATCACCGAGCACTCCTCGTCCGCGACGGGCCGGTGCTCGACGCCGCGCGGCACGACGATGAGCTCGCCTTCCTCGATCCACTCCGACCGATCGCGAAACTCCATGCGAAAGCGCCCCTTCACCGCGAGGAAGAGCTCGTCCTCGAGCTCGTGATGGTGCCAGACGAACTCGCCTTGGAACTTGACGAGCTTCACCTCTTGCCCGTTGAGCCGGGCGATCACCTTCGGCGACCAGTGCTCTCGGAACAGCGCGAGCTTCTCGGCGACGTTCACCTTGTGCATCCCGCGTAGTCTACGCTCAGCGCGCGTCGAGCTCGCGGAACACCATCGAGCCGCCGGCGACCGCGATGCCAAGGCGCGGCTCGCCGACGGCGTACGGGCCGAACTTGCGGCCTCCGACGTCGAGGAGCACGCTTTCGCCGTCGCGCTGCGCGACGATGGAGACGAGCCCCTTGTCGTAGTAACCGAACTGGATCGGCTCCACTCGAATGCGGTCGCCGCGGACGTAGTGCTCGAACCCCGCGCCCGGCGGATCGATTCGGAAGATCTTGTACTCCTGCACGCCATCCGCGGAGAGGACGACTCCCACCGACACGCTGCTCGCGCGCGGAGGCTCGAACGACACGCGCAGCTCGCCGGCGCGCCCGCGCGCGCACGCGATGGCGAGCGTGCTGCTCGCGAGGCGTCCGACGATCCGACCGTCGGCGTAATCCTCGAACTCTCCGCTCAAGACCTCGAACGGCATCTGCGCGCGTCGCAGCCACTCGTGGAACTCGGGCGCGATGTCCTTCTCGCGCCCGAGGGATCGCATGAAGTCCTCGCCCGAGATCTTCGAGCCGGTGTGTCCGAGCGCGAGCTTCTCGAGCTTCGGCCGGTACTTCCCCCCGGCGCCCTCCAGCGCGAAGCGCACGGCACACCAGCGCACGTACGGGCTCTGCAGGCGCTCCACGGTCCACACGTCGAGCCCGAACCGCTCGCCGCCGAGCTCGTCCATCGCCGTCGCCGGGTAATCGATCATGCAGATGCGCGGCGAGATGCCGAGCTTCAGCGTCTCCCCGTCCCACGCGTGCGTCGCGAACGACTCCGCGAGGCCGCGGACGTACCAGGTGTCGAGGTCGCGGTTCTTCGTCTTCGAGAGCGCGTGGAACTGCAGGCACGCGCCGTAGATCGCGAGCGCGCGCGTCACGTACTCGCTCAGCTGCCGCTCGACGTGCACCGCGCGCGTGTTCGGTGCGAACCACGCGAGGCGCGCGTCCGACGGAAGCGTCGCGCGTTCGGCGAGCAGCGCTTCGAGCCAGCGCTCGCGATCGAAATGGACGGAAAGCGCCAGCCGCTCCTCGCGATCGAGCTTGGGCTCGGCTTTGAAGAATCCGCGGAAGATCGGCCAGGCCTGCTCGAGGAGCGCGCCGAGCTCACGCGCTTCGAGCCGGTCGGCGTCGACGCGCAGCGTGTAGTGCGCCGTCGTGGCCGTGTTCGACTGCGCGAGCGCGAGCAGAGCGAGTGCCAGGGGGAACATCGGGCTCCGTCACCCTAGCGAAGTGGAAGGCACCGGTTGCTAAAGTTCGAGCGCGATGTCCCGCTCGCTCTACGCGAAGCTCGCGCGCCGCCACGGGGAAGATCGCGGACTCTCGCGCCGCGATCTCCTGCGAGCGGGTGCCGCGGCGTCGGCCAGCCTCCTGATCTCCGCGTGCGCCGGAGGCCCGCGGCGCTGGCCGGGTTCGAGCTGGAGCACGAGGAGCGCCACGGCGAGGCGCGCGGGGGCGTTGCGGTCGACGATCGTGCGCACGTAAGTCCGAGCTCACCGCGAGGTCTCGCGACCTCTCAAGCGAAGCGGTCCCTCCATTGTCGACAGTAAGGGAGGGACCGGGACACTCCAAGGGGTGGGTGCTCGTCGAAAGGTGAACTTAATGGAGTATCGCGCCGAATGGTCGCTCATCGTCCAATGCCGCCGCCGTGGACCTCACCGTCGCACGCGATAGGGGCTATGCGTCAGAGGGCGCTTGATGCGCGAGTCGTCGCCGCGGTCGACTTCATCGTTCCGAGAAGGAATGCGGTGGGTATCCGACATCAACCTCACACCGGCTTAGCCGCGGATCCGTCACCGAACGCAAGAATCTCGAAGGGCCGCGCGATCCTCGGCCGAAAGCGGCTGAGCGCCG
>CAZQHA010000440.1:0-3860 GCA_964592795.1 uncultured Planctomycetaceae bacterium
GTCGAGGAAGATCTCCTCCACGGTCTTTCCGCCGCCGACGCCGGCGCGCAGCTCGGCGAGCGGCGCCTGCGCGACCAGCTTGCCCTTGTGGATCACGCCCAGGTGATCGCACAAGCGGTCGACGATCTCGAGGATGTGCGAGGTGAGGAAGATCGTGCCGCCGTGCTTCACGAACTGCGCGAGCAGGTCCTTGATCTCGCGCGACGCGATCGCGTCGATGCCCTCGAACGGCTCGTCGAGGAAGAGGAGCCGCGGAGCGGGCAGGAGCGCGACCGCGAGCGCGAGCTTCTTGCGCATGCCGTGCGAGTAGTCGGCCACGAGATCGCGCGACGCGCCGGCGAGGTCCATCAGCTCGAGGAGCTCGATCGATCGCGCGCGCAGCGCCGTCTTGTCGAGGCCGTACACCTGGCCCACGAAGCCGAGCATCTCCGCTCCCGTGAGCCGATCGAACAGCGCGAGATCCTCGGGGACGACGCCGACCTGGCGCTTGACCGCGATCGGATCCGCGAGCGGATCGATGCCGAGGATCC
Source organism: uncultured Planctomycetaceae bacterium (assembly GCA_964592795.1). Lineage (GTDB taxonomy): Bacteria > Planctomycetota > UBA1135 > UBA1135 > JANLUN01. The sequence goes on from CAZQHA010000440.1 coordinate 531, forward strand.
TCATCGACCCCGCGGTCGGCCGCAGCAGACCGGTGAGGCACTTGATCGTCGTCGACTTGCCCGCGCCGTTGGGTCCGAGGAAGCCGTAGAAGCTGCCGCTGGGGACCGCGATGTCGACGCCGTCGACGGCGGCGAGCGGCCCGAACGTCTTGCGGAGACCGTGCGTCTCGACCGCGAGCTCCATCGACTCAGTACCCCGCGGCCTTGTCGACGACGTTGAGCAGCGGCTCGCCGGCGTCGAAGCGGCGCAGGTTCTCGCGGAAGAGCGCCCAGCCGCGCTCCTCGGTGAGCTCGGCGCGCGCCGAAACGTGCGGCGTGACGATCACGTTCGGAAAGCTCCACAGCGGATGATCGGACGGCAGCGGCTCGGGATCTGTGACGTCGAGGCACGCGCCGGCGAGATGTCCCGACCGGAGCGCGTCGACCAGAGCTTCCGTGTCGACGACCTTCCCGCGCGCGACGTTGACGAGGTAGCTCTTGCGCTTCATCGCCGCGAAGGCGGCGCGGTCGAAGAGCTTCTCCGTCTCGGGCGTCAGCGGCACGCAGATCGCGACGACGTCCGCCTCCGGAAGCATCGACACGAGATCCGCGGGCTTGCCGACGCGCTCGACGAAGCTCTCGGCTGGATCTTCGCCGCGCCGCGTGGCGATCACGCGCATTCCGAAGCCGGCGCCGCGCCGCGCGACCTCTGTGCCGATGCCGCCGAGGCCGACGACGAGCAGCGTCCGTCCCTGGAGCGCGATCGGCTCGAGCGTGTCCGATCCGTCGCGCGCCCAGCGGCCTTCGCTCCTGCCCGCGATGTGCACCGGCAGATCGCGCGTCAGCGCGAGCAGCATCGCGAACGCGTGGTCGGCGATCGCCGGTCCGTGGACCGCGCGCAGGTTCGTGAGCACGATGCGATCGTCCGAGGCGATCTCGGGGACCGAGAGGTAGCGCTCGACGCCGGCGCTCTGCGCCTGGATCCACGCGAGATTGTCCGCGGCGCGCACGAACTCCGCGGTCGCGTATCGACCGTCGACGCCGTGCGCCTCGCTCGCGCGCGCGAGCGCGGCCTCGCGCGTGAGCCCGGCGACGACGTTCACGCGCGGGGCGACGCGAGCGAGCTCCTCGCGCTGCTCGGGAGCGAGCTCCTCCGCGAAGTACGTCAGCGCCGGCGTGCTCGAGCCGCGCTCGATCGCGACGCGCGAATTGCGCAGCGAGCCGATCTCTTCTACGGGAAGATGGGCAGCCGACGACTTCGTCGCCGGCGTCGCGGCGCAGCCCGCGAGCAGGAGACCGAGGATGAGGATTCTCACCGTCGCATTCTACGGTGCAGAATGCACGAGCCCAGGAGCGAGCGATGAAGAGACGCAAGAAGCCGCGCGTCGTGACGGGGATGGAGAGCGTCGCTCTCTCGAAGAAGGAGTTTCGCCGACGCTTCCTCGAGAACTACTACGACCCGAGCTTCGAGGCGGTCGCGAAGGAGCTCGACAAGATCGCGGAGATCGCGTGGACGAACTACCGCGAGTACCACAAGAGCCCCCGCACGTCGAAGGCCGGACCGGCGTTCGCCGATCCCGATTTCGACTTGCCGATCGAATGGCTCGCGGCCCGCGCCGCGATCCGGGCCGCCGAGCGCCGGCAGAAGAGCTCGGTCTCGCCGAATCGATTCCTCGTGATCAACGGCTCCGCGCGCAGCGACCAGACGTGTCCGGGGGAGATGTCGAAGAGCTATCGGCTCGCGAAGCTCGCCGAGCGCACGATCGAGAAGCGCGCGCGTTGCGAGGTCGACTTCCTCGACCTCTCGCGGCTGGCGTCGGAGGCGCACAAGAAGATCCTGCCGTGCAAGTCGTGCGTCGCGACCGCGATGCCGCTGTGCCACTGGCCGTGCTCGTGCTATCCGAACCACGCGCTCGGCCAGGTGAACGACTGGATGAACGAGATCTACCCGCGCTGGTCCGCGGCGCACGGCGTGATGATCGTCACGCCGGTGAACTGGTACCAGGCGACGTCGCCGCTGAAGGCGATGATCGACCGGCTCGTCTGCGCCGACGGCGGCAACCCCGATCTGACGAGCACCGGCGGAAAGGATCCCGAGCGCGCGAAGGAGCTCGAGCTCGCGGGGTGGGACTATCCGAAGCACCTCGCCGGTCGCGCGTTCGCCGTCGTGGTGCACGGCGACGCAGCGGGCGTCGAGAACTTGCGCCGCATCCTCTGCGATTGGCTCACCGACATGGAGCTCGTCCAAGCCGGGCCGAGCGCGGCGATCGGCCGCTACATCGGCTACTACCAGCCGTACGCGACGAGCCACGACGAGCTCGACAAGGACAAGGCGGTGCAAGCCGAGGTCGTCAATGCGGCGCGCAGCTTGGTCGAGACGGTGCGCCGGATCCGCGCGGGGTCGTACAAGCCGCCCTCCGATGGCATCGAAGACGTGCGGAAGAAGTAGGCGCTCGTGTCCTGAGTCGGATGACCCAGACGCGCGAGCCGTCTGGCCAGAAACTCAGGGTACGAAGGCCAGAAAGAGGTACGCCGCGAACAACACGAGATGCACGGCTCCTTGCATCACGTAGGTGCGACCGGTGCCCAACGTGACGGCGCTCACCAGAAACGTCACCGCGAGCAACGCCATTTCCTTGGGCGCCAGGCCCAGAACCAGAGGCAGGCCATAGATCAGGGACGCGAGCACCACCAGAGGCACCGTCAACCCTTTGGTGGCCATTGCCTAACGTATGGCGATTTTCATACTCGTCTGAAGACGGTCGGCACGGGCGGCCCGGGCCGCGGCCCATGTCTCCGGCAGCAACACCAACGCCGCGATCACGATCCCGACCACGGCCCTCGGCGCGTTGGCTGACTCGACCATCATTTCAATGGTGGGTGAGAGCATTTTGGCCAGCCCCACGACCGCCCCCAGCGAGAGCAAGAGCAGCCCGAAGCTCGCCCACGCTTGTCCTTTCGTCGGCGGCGCGGCGTGAGTCTCCGGGTCGGAAGAGTTCGACTCGGGAATGAAGTAGTCACGATGCCGCATCGTCTGCACGAAGACGAAGACCGCCCAAAGCGCCGCCGAGCTCACCGCCACGAACACCAGCTGCGCTTGGTTGTAGGTGCCGTCGGACGTGCTCGTCGTCAGGGCCGGCAGGACGAGCGTGAGCGCGGCCACGACGATCAATGCGGCGAGACCCGCGCCTGCGCCCTCCACGCGAAACGTCTGCTCGCGGTGGGCCAGACCGCCCAGCAAGAGGCACAGGCCGACGACGCCGGTGCAGATGATCATGACCGCGGCGTATAGCGCGTCGCGAGCGAGCACCGCCATGTCCTCACCGCCGGCAACCATCATGGAAAGGATCA
>CAZQHA010000441.1:0-3856 GCA_964592795.1 uncultured Planctomycetaceae bacterium
CGACGCGCGAGAACTCCTCCTGCAGGAAGCCCGAGAGCGAGCGGCAGGTCGTGTCCTTGAGCATCGCGATCAAGACGCCGAGCTCGACGCCGTGCGGGTGCGGCTTGATCTCGACGGTCTGCGGGGGCAAGGCCTTGGTCGAGCGCTCGTAGCTGATCCGCTGCGACCCGCCCTCCTTGCCGACCGTCGGATCGGAGTAGTGCAAGGTCAAGTGCGGATTCGCGATCGCGGTCTGCTTCAAGTACATGTCGACCGAGCGCAGGCCCTTCTGGTACTTGGCCTCCATCTCGATCTCGACGCGCGTGCCGTGGTCCTTGTGCCAGTCGACGACCTTGCTGTCGTGGATGTCGGGCTTGTTGCGCGCCGTGTCGATCGACAAGAGGAACTCGTGCGTCTCGGCTTTCTTTCCGGTCCGCGACAGGATGCGCACGGGCTTGCCGGTCGTGAGCTGGCCGTACATGCCCGCGGCCGAGATGCCGATCCCTTGTTGGCCGCGGCTCTGCGAGAGCTTGTGGAACTTCGAGCCGTAGAGGAGCTTGCCGAACACCTTTCCGATCTGGTCGTAGACGATGCCCGGCCCGTTGTCCTCGACCGCCATGCGGAAGTGGTTCTCGCCGACGGGCGTCAGCTCGACGATGATCTCCGGCAGGATGCCCGCTTCCTCGCACGCGTCGAGCGAGTTGTCGACGGCTTCCTTCACCGCGGTGAGCAACGCCTTGAGCGGCGAGTCGAACCCGAGCAGGTGGCGGTTCTTCGTGAAGAACTCGGCGACGGAGATCTCGCGCTGGCGCGCCGCCATCTCTTGAGCGGTCGAGCGGCGCGCGGGCTGACCGTTCGTCTCCGCTTTGGCCGTCGCCTCGCTCTTTCGCGGAGGCGTCTCCGGTTGGGAATCGAACAGTGTCGGCGGCGCGGCGGCTTCTTTGGTCTTCGGCACGGGACGTCTTCTAAGGAGCGCGAGAGCTCATTGCAACGAGCGCCCACACGAGCGCGGCGATCAAGAGGACGGGCGGCGCGCTCGACAGGCAACCCAGCGACAGGAATCGCTTCTGCAGCGACCCCGCGCAGCTCGGACACACGCGCGGCGTCGGCCGCGGGACCGGCTCCTTGCAGTGCGGGCAGCGGCTCGTGTCGAGGATCCTAGGTGACATCCTGCGTCGCTCCAGCGATGGGAGTGGGCGCGACGTTCCTCTCGCACAGTCCGATCGACGCGGCCGCGTCGCGGAACTCGAGCAGCGAGCGCTCGAGGCTCGGTCCGGGCTCGTAGCGGCACTCGTGCATCAAGTACTTGCGGCAGCCCTCGAGCGGAAGCTTCCACTCGCGGCTCGCGCGCAGCGCCAGCTCGTCGAGCTGCGACAGCCCGCGCGTGCGAGCCTCCGCGAACGCCGCGACGTGCGCGGGCTCGAGCACGACACCCGGCCGGACGATCCAGAGGGCGAACACGAACGGCGATCGCGTGCGTTCGAACCACTCCGCGGCGGGGTTGAACGCCGGCGGCGCCTCGGGCGAGAGCGTCGTCCGCAGGGCCGCGTCGCCGATCGAGAGCCACGCGTCCGCGTCCGCGTCCTTGGGATCCGAGCCGGCGGGCACGTCGAGGAAGCGCACCGGGCGACCGGCGAGGAGCACCTGCACGAGCGCGGCCGCGGTCCGGCTGGCCGGGTCGAGCGCGATGCTCCCGACCTCCGCGATCGGCCGCCGCAGGAAGACCTGCACGCTGCCGACGAATCCCGCTCCGCACACGGCGAGTCCGTCGAGGTAGCGGTACCCCGGCCGGCGGAAGAGCTCGATCGAGCTGACGAGCGCGACGTCGAGCGTCCCGGCGCGCAGCGCCGCGACGAGCTCCGCGGGAACGCGGCGGGAGAGTTCGATGCCCGGTGCTTGCTCGAGCCCGCGATCGAGCGGCCGTCCCACGAGGTAGGGGACGGTCCCGACGCGCAACGTCCGCGGAGTTTGCATCCGCGGAGTGTACAACCCAGGTCGCGGGGTCGGTGCTACGCTCGTCGCCGGAGGTGATCGATGCGCGCTCTTCCTTCGCTGTCGGCCGCTCTGTGTCTCGCGCTCACGCCCGCGCTCTCGCCGGCGCAAAACTGCTCGCAAACCTCGGTCGGATCCACGCCGCTCGATCAGCTCGGCGCGGGCACGTACCTGGGCTTTCAGGGCGGACTCTACCCGGGAGGAACGAACGCGATGCCCGAGGCGCACCTCGTCGCCGGGCTCGCGGAGGCGACGGCCGTGGTTCCGCGCAACGCCGCGGGCCAACCGGCGGCGAACGGGAAGGTCGTGTTGCTCTCGATCGGCATGTCGAACTGCTCGCAGGAGTTCTCGCGCTTCGTCCAGATCGCGAGCGCCGATCCGCTGAAGCATCCGCGCGTCCAGGCCGTCAACGGTGCGCAGGGCGGGCAGACCGCGGCGATCATCCAGAACCCCGACGCGCGCTTCTGGACCGTCGTCGACGAGCGGCTCGCGCAAGCGAACGCGACGCGCGAGCAAGTGCAGGTCGTCTGGTTCAAGGACGCGGACGCGCAGCCGACGAGCGGCTTCCCCGCGCACGCATTGACGCTGCACGACGAGTTCGTCGCGATCCTGCAGGTGATCCGCGATCGCTTCCCGAACGCGCGCCTGTGCTACATCGCGTCGCGCATCTACGCCGGATACGCGACGACGTCACTGAACCCCGAGCCGTATGCGTACGAGCACGCGTTCGCGGTCAAGTGGACGATCGAGGACCAGATCGCGGGAGCGAGCGAGCTCAATTTCGATCCGGCGCGCGGTCCGGTCGTGGCGCCGTGGATCGCGTGGGGGACGTACAACTGGGCCGACGGAACGATCCCGGGCAGCGACGGGCTCACGTGGGCGTGCTCGGATTTCCAGGCCGACGGCACGCACCCGTCGATCGCGGGCGCGAACAAGGTCGCGAATCGTCTGGCGAGCTTCCTGCGCACGGAGCCGACCGCGGCGAGCTGGTATCGATCCGCGCCGCCGCCGGCGAGCTTCGGCACGGGGACGGCGACGCTCGCGTGGACGGGCACGCCGAGCCTCTCCGCGAACGACTTCGAGCTCGCGTTCACGGGCGCGATTCCCGGCGGGATCGGCTTCGTGCTGGCGAGCGCGATCCCGGACCCGACGCCGTTCCCAGGCGGGACGCTGTACGTCGGCGCGCCGCGCACGCGGCTACGCGTCGGCAGCCTCGACTGGAACGGCTCGGGAAACGTTCCGATCGCCGTGCACCCCGCCGACGTCGGCACGACGCGCTTCTACCAGGGCTACTTCAGGCTCGGGCTCGTCTCGCCGACCGCGGGTGTGCTCGGAAGCGGCGCGGTCCTCAGCGACGCGCTGCGCGTCGTGTTCCATCCGTAGCGCCCGGCGCTCGAATGGGGAGCGGAGGATCGAGTACGCTCCGCTTCCCGCCATGAACCTCTTTCCCCTTCTCAACGCGTTTCTCGGCGCGCGGTCGAAGCGACATCGCCGCGCGTCGCGCTTTCTCGTCGGCAGCCCGCGCTCGTTCCTCAACACGAGCACGCTCTTGACCGCGGCCGGCCTCGCGGTCGGGGCGTACGAGATCTACCGGACGAGCCGCGCCGGCTCGTCGTCGACCGTCGTCGAGAGGAACCCGCCGCCGATGTCGAACACGACCGTCGTCGGCGGTTCGCCGCCGCCGATGCCGGCGACCCCGGCGAGCGAGGAGGCGGCGCGCGCGCGTCTCGTGCGCCTCTCGATGTCCGCGGCGCGCGCCGACGGGCAGATCGGCGAGGAGGAGTACGCGAAGATCCTCGCGGCCGCGCGCGAAGTCGGGCTCGAGTCGCTCGTGACCGCCGAGTTCACGAAGCCGCAGCCGCTCGCGCAGGTCGGCGCCGGCGTC
>CAZQHA010000442.1:0-3851 GCA_964592795.1 uncultured Planctomycetaceae bacterium
AGATGTTGCCGTTGCCGAGGCTCGCGGTGCCTTGGAAGAAGATCGTGTAGCTGCCCGCCATCATGTTCTCGCACTTCAGACCGAGATCATTGGCGGTGACGCTGACGCTCGGGCTCGGATTGCCGAGCGAGTCCACCGCGGTCAGCAGCGCGCCGAACGGCGGGTTCGGCTTCGAGTTCTTGCAACCACGGCCCGGATCGCCGTTCGTGCACGGGCAGGGCGTGCCCGAGCCGTCGCCGGCGCAGTACGAGCAGATGTCGGGGTTCGGATCGACCGGGCAGTCGTCGCACGCGTCGCCGATCCCGTCGCCGTCGCCGTCTTCTTGGCCGGGGTTCGACGCGTTCGGGCAGTTGTCGCACGCGTCGCCGAGGCCGTCGCCGTCGTCGTCCTCTTGGCCGGGGTTCGACGCGCTCGGGCAGTTGTCGCACGCGTCGCCGAGGCCGTCACCGTCGCCGTCCTCCTGGAGCGGATTCGCGGCGTTCGGGCAGTTGTCGTTGCAGTCCGCGACGCTGTCGCCGTCCGTGTCGGTGTCGGGGACTCCGCAGCCGCACACGCCCGGTTCGGTCTTGTTGGGATCGTCGGGGCACAGGTCGTTCGTGCCGATCTGCACGTCGTCGATCGCCCAACCGCCGTAGTTGACGGTCGTATCGCTCTCCAGCGTGAAGATGACGTTGATCGTCAAGCCGGCGAACGAGGTGATGTCGGCGGAGTATCGGCCCCAACCCGCGGACTCCGGCAGGTTCGCCAGCGAAGCGCCGGAGCCATTGGCTTCACCCATGGTCGCGCCGTCGGAATGCCACACGATGCGCGAGTTGCCCGGGTTGCCGACCTCGGAGACCTTCACCCAGATGCGGTCGAAGGAGAAGCTCTCCATCTGGTACCGCTGTTGCCAAGACAACGTCAGGGGGCCCGTGCCGCCCGCCGTGGCCAAGTTGATGTTCGGTGACGTGAGCACCTGGTTGGAGCTGACGTTGTAGGTGTTGTCGAGGTCCGTCTTCCAGGCGTTCACACCGCTGGCGGCCGTCGTGAACGGAGCGATGAACGGCGAGACGGCGGTTTGAGCGGCCGTCGCCGGAGTTCCCCATTCCCATTCGTTCGCCGTTCCCGAGGAGATGTAGCCGCCGTCGCTCGACTCGAAGTTCTCGTCGTAGATGAGCACGCCGGTCGGCGCGGGTTCCTCTTCGACGATGATGCTCCAGCTGTTCAGCGTCCCGGTGTTCAACGCCAGGTCGTCGCGGATGTCGAGCGTCCAGTTGCCGAGCGTGTTCTCACCCTTGAACCAATGCAGGCGATACGACGCTTCGGTCTGGTAATTGATCCCGTTCCAGACGGTGAAGACGCCAAACGGCAGCGCATCTCCGTCGTGCATGCTGACGTTCTGCGGACCGGTTTGCGCCGGAGCCGTGGCGAGGGTGACGTCGGTGAACAGACCGTTGTCGTTGTTCGACGGAGAGCGCAGGTGCACGTCGAGGTCCGGGTAGAGCGTGTGCGAGATGTCGACGACGACCTTCAGGCTCCGGATGATCTTGCTGTCGGGAATGTTGATCGTCGACGAAGTGAGCGCCAGATCGGCCAGCGGCGTCGCGACGGCGTTCGTGTACGTCGTCGTGAGTCCCACGGCGGGCGGGATCGTCACCACGCTGAAGTTGTACGTCTGCGTCGGTCCCGCGGTGGCGACCGCGGCGTCGAAATAGACCTGATAGCTTCCCGTCGTCTTGATCGAGAGGACCAACGCCTCCGAATCGATCGTGTCGAAGGTTCCGCCGTCGCTGATGACGAGGAAGTTCACGGGCGTCCCGAAGAGACCCAATCCCATGCGACCGTTGAACGTCGTCACGTCGCGCTCGGGATCGAGGTCCGCGCTGAGGTAGACCGTGTCGCCCGCGGTGGCGGAGAACGTGAACGTGTCGCTGTCCGCGAGCGGATCGACGACACCGCTCACGTAACCCGACGCCGGCAGGACCTGCGGCGTGCCGTTGTTGTTGTTCTCCGTTTCCGCGACCGGCGGCGAGCCCGCCGCGTCACGGACCGTGAAATACAGGTCGTACACGGACATGGGCGCGGTGAGAGAGAAGTTGGTCACGCGGAGGTAGTACGTGCCCGCCGCGCCGAGTGTCGTGCCGGCGATGCTCGACGAGTTGCCGCCCAGGCTTCCATCTTGGTCGTCGGTCTCCAGGACCGTCGTGCCGTCGGACGCGAGGACCGTCAGGACCGTGTCCGTGCCACCGAGCGTCTGCGTGTTGATGGTCGCGGCGTAGATCTTGGAACCCGCGGCCGTCGTCGTGAACGAGTAGAAGTCCGTGTCGGCGCCCTGCGAGCCGACGGTGCCGGTGATCAGGCTCGCTCGGATCCTGCCCGCCGCTCCAGTGAGGGGCGTGGCCGTCAGCGACGTGTTGTTCGGCTCGATCTCGCGGCCCTGATCCGTTCCGACGCCTTGAGCCATCGCGGTGGCCGACAGCGCGACAGCCGCGAACAGAGTGACGACGGACCGTGGATGCCGCAGTGCCTGGGTCGACCACTGTGTCGAGTTGCGTGAATCGTTGAGTCTCATGTGGGTGGTTCGGATTGCTTGAGTTGGAACGGAGTTGGATGGGTCTGAACGAGAGCTTCGAACTGAGGGATCAGCGCTCCGGGAGAAGCGAGGTCGAGGCGCCAGCAGGCGCGCGCGAACTCCCGCAGATCTCGGGAGTGCACGTGAGCGGTTCCTGTCCGGCGTCATCTGAACTCATGGTGTGTGTGCGGAACGTACGGATGCCGTTGCACGGACCGGTCGAGCCGAGAGTCCGACGAAGCTCGCGGGTGATCAAGCCTGTGGGGGGGGCACGCGTAGATTCCGGCGCCGCTACAACTGGAATTGTGCGCCCAGAGCCCGATTCGCGCAGTGGGTAATGTAATGTATGTGGGCGTTGCCTCTCCTCAGGAAGATGAACGCGTTGTCATGAAGGCCGGTCTTGTCTCCGCGATCGTCATCGCCGCGCTCTTGGCGGGTTCGATGCTCTGGTGGTCGTCTCGACCGTCCGACGACCGCGCGTCGGACTCGCGTGCTCGAGTGGAGCCGCTGCCTTCCCGATCCTCGCTCGATCTCGCCGAAGCCGAAGCGGGCTCCGAGAAGTCGACTCGATCGGAGTTGCCGAGCGCCGGGACCGATGCGCGCCAGCTCGGGGACACGCCTTCCGCTCCGAGTGTCGTCACACCGGTCGCGGGGATCGTTTCGATCCACGAGTCACGACAGGAAACCGAAGAGGCGGGGAGCCAGACCTTCGAGCTGAAGTACGCGTGGATGTCCGGCGAGGATCGACGCGAAGCCTTGGAAGCCCTTCGCGTGCTCCTGAATGGCGGCGCCGGGAGTGGACAACCGGCCCTCTCCGTGGAACGGAGTCTCGAGATCAAGCGCGAGATCGAGTGGCTCACGCAGCACGAGTCCCCGTGAGGGCTTGATCCGCTCGCCGAGCCGCGGCGTTCCCCCCGTTCCTTGTCGCCGCCGCCGCGCGCCTTGTCGGCGCCGCCGCGCGATGGAATAGTTGTCGCCCTTGCCCAGGCACGACGGCTCATGACCGAACTTCGTCAGTACTCGCTCAACGTGAAGGACGTTCCGCGCGAGGAGCTCGACGTCGACGTCCTCCTGGTCGGCGCGGGGCCCGCGAACCTGGCCTGCGCGATCCATCTCCAGCGATTGCTCGCGGCGAAGGGCGTCGCGGACAAGACCGTCCTCGTGATCGAGAAGGCGGCCGAGATCGGCGAGCACACGCTCTCGGGCGCGGTCATGAACCCGCGCGGCCTCGCGGAGCTCTTTCCCGATTGGCGCGAGCGCGGCTGCCCGATCGAGAGCGACGTCACCTGGGACGGACTCG
>CAZQHA010000443.1:0-3849 GCA_964592795.1 uncultured Planctomycetaceae bacterium
CGCCACTTCCCCGAGGGTCGCGTGCGCTACTCGACGCTGCCGGCGCCGCCGACCGCCGGCGACCGCGCGCAGCAGCGCGTCGAAGCGGTCGGCTACACGCCCTACGAGCGGACCGACCTGGCCGTGATCGACGGACAGGACTACGACCTGGGCGTCATCCGCCTCGCGCGCGCGCCGGTCGTCAAGGTGCGCGTCACGAAGGCGAAGAGCGGCGACCCGGTGAGCGGCGCGCAGGTGTCGCTGCTCGAGGAGTCGCCGGAGCGCGACATGGACCGGCGCATGGTGGTCAGCATCGGCGACGAGCACGATTCGCTGACCGGCGCGGGCGCCTCGCAGCGCGCGCGCACCGACGAGGACGGGTTCGCGCGCATCACGAGCTTGCCCGGCTCGCGCGCGCGCATCCTCGTCAGCGCTCCGGACCTCGCGCCGGCGGCGAGCGAGCCGATCGATCTGCCGCTCTCGGCCGACGTCGAGCGCGAGATCGAGCTGACGCCCGGCGGCACCGTGATCGTCGAGGTCGTCGATGCGAAGGGAGTCCCGGTCGCCGGCGTGGGCATCGATCACGAGAGCCCGTCGAGCGCGTTCGAGCCGATGCTGCTCGACCGCGACGGGGCCGACGTCACCGACGCGGAAGGGCGCGTGAAGTTCGAGCACCTCAGCGTCGGGACGCACCGCTTCAAGATGCGCGACGCGGTCGGCAACACGTTCGCGTTCGGCGATCGCGGCATGGTCGTGATGCGTCGCTCGGGCATGCCGCAGGCGCCCGAACCGGGCTGGAGCGAGGTCGCCGTCGCCGATCTCGCCGTCGAGACGCTGAGCTTCGTCGCGCCGACGCGCAGCTCGCTGACCGGACGGATCCTGGAGTCGGGCAAGCCGCTCGCGAACGCGACCGTGCGCCTGACCGATCGGGACGCCGGCGAGCCCTCGATCGCGGCGATGATGGGCGGCGGCGACCAAGCGCGCACGGACGGCAGGGGCGAGTACGAGATTCCGAACGTCAAGGTCGGCGACTACCGCGTCACCGTCACCCACGCGACGCGCAGCATGCCGTTCGAGGTCGACTTCAAGGTGCGCGAAGGCGACAACGAGCTCGACCTCGATCTGCCGGTGGCGATCGTCGAAGGACGCGTCGAGGACCAGGAGAACCGTCCGCTCGCCGGCGTGCGCGTCCGCGCGGAGCGCGCGCGCGCGCAAGGCGAGCCGCGCCGCATGGTCTTCCGGGCGATGGTGGTGAACGACGGCGGCGACGAGGATTCGTCGATGGCGTTCTCGAGCGGCGAGGACGGCGCCGAGGCGTTCAGCGACTCGGAAGGGAAGTACCGCTTGCGCGGAGTGGCTCCCGACGTCGACATCGTCGTCAAGGCCACCGGCAAGGGCGTGCAGCCCACCGAATCGAAGTCGTTCCGCGTCGCTCCCGACCAAGTCAAGTCGGGCGTCGATTTCGTGCTCGAGCCCGGCGGCACCGTCGAGGTGACGATCGCGCACGCCGACGGCCGGCCGGGCACGTCGTGCCTCGTGCGCGGCACGATCGAAGGTCCGGTGTCGGGCAACGCCGAGCCGAAGGTCGAGCTCACCGGTCCGACGGGGATCGCCAAGCTCTCCGGGCTGAAGCCCGGCAAGTGGCGGCTCAACGTGCAGATGCTCGGCATCGGCGTGGAGCAGGGCGACGGAGCGCCGCCCGAGCAGGTCGTCGAGGTGACGGCGGGACAAACGACGCCGGCTCGGTTCGAGATCCCGTAGCGGCTCGGCGCGGACGCGAGTGCAACCGCCCGCGGCGCGACGCGTCGCTTTGAAAACGGTTCCTCTCGCCAGCCCCGCGCCGCGCGGTTCTACTGGAGCTTGATCGACACGCGGCGCCCGGCCGCGCTCCTCGTGCTTCCTCCATGCGTCTGACCCAACTCGTCCTGGCGATCGCCCTGGTCGCCGGCCTGCTCGCCGTCGTCTGGTTCGCGGTCCGCACCGAGCCGGCGCAAGCCAAGGAGCTGCCGGAGATCGCGGCTCCGTCCGCGGAGGATCCGCGCCGGCTCGACGCACTCGACGCCCAGGGCGGGAGCGCGGAGACGCCGGAGCGGGCGGGGTCGGAGCGCGCGCTGCTCGCCGGCGCCGCCGCGGAGGCACCCGCCGCGCCGGCCACGGATCTCCGCGCGTCCGCGTCGGACGTGACCGGCCGGGTCGTCGATCGCGACGGCAACGGCGTGGCGGGCGCGGACGTGTACGCGTCGAACGGTCTCGACTGGATCGCGATCCCGCTCGACGTCGAGCCCGAAGGCACTCCGAAGGGTTGGATCGAGATCGAGCGCGCGACGACCGACGCCGCGGGTCGATTCGCGATCGCCGGCCTGAAGCCGGGGGCGCTGCGCCTCGCGGTCCGAGCGTCGGGGTACGCTCCGCGCGCGATCGAGGACGCGTTCGTCCCCGACGATCCGCCGCGCGTGTTGCCCGACATCGTGCTCGATCCGGGCGTCGTGCTGTCGGGGCGCGTCGTCGATTCCGGCGGCAACGGCGTCCGCGGGGCGCTGCTCCTCGCGGCGCTCGACGGCTCGGACTCGAAGCAGACCGTCGCGGTCCCGGGGCGCGGAGTCCCCGTCGGAACGACCGGCGAGAACGGCGAGTTTCGGATCGACCGGCTCGCGGCCGGCCCCTGGCGCCTCATCGTCGATTCGCCCGCTCACGTCGTCGCGGATGCGCGCGGCGAGACGCTCGCGGCGGGCGAGGAGCAGTCGGGAATCGTCATCCGATTGGAGGCGGGGTCCGTCATCGAGGGCACGATTCAGTGGTCGCGTGCGGGCGCACCCGGTGGCGCCGGCGCGAGCGGGTCCGGTGAGGAATTCGAGCTCGTGCGCGTGAGCGCGCGGCCCAGCACGGAAGCCGCCGCGGGCGAGGTCGCGCCGGCGCGCACGATCGACCCCGTGCAGACGCGCGCTCGTCACGCGATCGTGGATTCGAGCGGTCGCTTCGAGCTGCGCGGGCTGATCGCAGGCATCCGTTACCGATTGACGGCGGCGCACCCGCTGCCGGAGGGCGCGGGCTGGAAGTCGATCTCCGCGCTCGAGCCGGTGCTCGCCTTCGCGGGAGAGCGCGGCGTGGTGCTCGCCCAGCGGCCGTCGACCGCGCTCTCGTTCCGCGTCGTCGACGACGCGAGCGGTGCGCCGCTCGAGCAGCTGACGGTCTCGGCCGGCGTCGGCCGCGAGCGGCTCCTGCGCGACGACGACGGCGAAGCGCGCATCGCGTTTCCGGACGGACGCGTGCGCGTTCCGGACCTGCGCGCACAGGCTTCCGGCAAGCCGATCCAACTGCGCGTCTGTGCGAACGGCTACCGCGACTTCGAGCGGCGCGACGTCTCGTTCACGCCCGGCGTCGACCTCGATCTGGGAGAGATCCGTCTCGCGCGCGAGCACGCGCTCGTCGTCACGGTCGTCGACGACCACACCGGCGCGCCGATCGAGGACGCACGCGTGATCGCCGGCACGATCGAGCCGAACGAGATCGCGGACTACCTCGCGTCGCCGATCGAGTCGAGCTTCCACGGCGCGCCCAAACTGCGCTTCGGCCGCACCGGGGCCGATGGACGGGTGCATCTCTCGAGCTACCCCGGTCTCTCGATCCACGTCTGCGCCGATGCGCGCGGCTACCGCGCGAGCTCGCCGCGCGTCGAGCTCTGTCCTCCCGACGGCGACCACGCGGTCGAGCTGCGGCTCGCGCGCGGCGGAGTCGTGATCGTTCGCGTCCTCGATCCGTCCGGTCAGCCGATCGCCAGGATGGGCGTCGCGCACCTCGAGCCGGGGGCGTCGCCGAGCGCCACATCCCGACTCAGGTTTCCGTGCGTTCGCCGCCGAGCAGGCGGTTGAG
>CAZQHA010000444.1:0-3847 GCA_964592795.1 uncultured Planctomycetaceae bacterium
CCTAGGGAGTCCAGTGGATGGAGTAGGCGTTCGTGAGGTTCTTCGTCCCCTCGGTGCAGTAGTTCGCGGCGTTCCGGTAGTGCACCTGGTAGTAGAGCGTCGTGTTGGCGCTCGCCACCGTGGAGAGCGGCAATCCGCCCGGCGAAGGAATCGAGATCGCGCCCGTCGTCGTCATCCGCGTGCCCAACCGAATGAGCTGGCCGCCGAGGCAGAACGTCCCGTCGAACTGCGCCATCGGAGAGGTCGCCGCCGAGCCCTGGAACACGAAAGCCGTGGTTCCGAGCGGCATGGAGTCGGCGTGGAGCACGACGGTTTCTTGCGTCATGCTCGCCTGACCCAGCGCGTAGAGCTCCGCTTGGCGTCCGTTCGACGCCTTGCACCCGCCGATGTTGTCGCCGCCGACGGTGAAGTTGCCGCACGGGCACGCGCTGCTCGAGTCGCAGAATGGCGCGCCAGGCTCCATGCGGATCGAGACGTCGTCGATCAGCCAACCGAACTCGTCGTTGAGCTTTCCGTCACCCGCGAAGAAGCTGAATCGCACGAGGACGTTCGAGCCGATGTAGGGCGTGAGATTGGCGCGGCCCTTGTGCCACGCCTCGCCGTAGCAGTCCATTCCGAGAAGGTCCCACGACGCGCCGCCGTCGACCGATATCTCGAGCTCCGAGAGGTCCCACCAGATGCCCTGACCCATGTTGCACGACTCGGTATCGATTCGATTCACGTACCGCAGCCACGCGCGGCCGCCGGTGCCTACGAGCGCCACCGGGACGGCGAGCGACGCGCGGTCGTGTGTCGGCGCGGCTTCCGAACCGACGAAGTCGCACGCCGTTCCCGACAAGTCGCCCATTCGCAAGCAGCGCGCGCCGCTCGGGAACGGGTCGAGCAACTGACCGCACGGAGTCGTCGAGCTCTCGACGTGCCACAGGCCCGTCAGCGTCCACGCGCTGGCGCCACTCTCGAAGTCGTCGTAGAACAGGACCTGTGCGCTTGCGCGCTCGCCGGCCGACAGGACGCCGAGACCTACGAACATCGCGCCGATCCAGCGATTGTGACGCATCGAAGCGCTCCTTTGGTTGGACGACCGAACTGCGAGATCGAGACCCTCGCACGCTAGCACGAGCGCGGCCTCGCGCGCGGTTCAGGCTCAGTCGATGTTGACCTCGAACTGGGCCGCGCCGGCGGGGCGACGATCGTCGTCGAGCGCGCCTACGGCTGCCAGGCGATCCAATATGCGTTCGTGAGGTTCGTCCCGCCCATGTTGCAGTACTGCGCGGCGTTCCGATAGAAGACCTGGTAGACGTACGTCGCGTTCGCCGTCGCGGTCGCCGAGAGCGGAAGTCCGCCGGGCAGCGGGTGAGAGATCGCACCCACCGTCGTCTGCTGGGTGCCCAGGCGCAGGATCTGTCCGCCGATGCACAGGATGCCGTCGCCGATCGCGAGATAGTCGGTCGTGAAGGCATTGCCTTGCAGCACGAGCGCCGTCGTGCCGAGCG
Organism: uncultured Planctomycetaceae bacterium; assembly: GCA_964592795.1. GTDB lineage: Bacteria > Planctomycetota > UBA1135 > UBA1135 > JANLUN01. Next base: position 1,494 of record CAZQHA010000444.1, read on the forward strand.
GCAATCCGTCGGCGTGCAGCGACACGCTGTTCTGCGAGATGCTCGCGGTCCCGAGCCCGTAGAGCTCACCGCGTTTGCCCGACGACGATTGACATCCCCCGATCGCGTCGAGTCCGTCGTTGTTGTCGCACGGGCACAGGTTGTGTGGATCGCAGAAGGGAACGCCCGGCTCCATGCGCACCGAGACGTCGTCGATCAGCCAGCCGAACCCGTCGTTCAACGCGGCGTCGCCGGCGAAGAAGCTGAAACGCAGCTGCACGTCCATGCCGATGTACGACGTGAGATCCGTTCGGCCTTTGTGCCACGCGTTTCCGTGGCAGTCCATGAGCATCGGCGTCCACGAGCCGCCGCCGTCCGTCGAGATCTCCGGACGCGACACGTCCCACCAATCGCCGAAGACATTGGTGCACCCCTCGGTGTCGATGCGATTCTTGTAGCGCAGCCACGCGCGCGTGCCGTTCCCGACGATGGATATCGGCGTGTTGAGCGTCGCGAGGTCGTACGTCGGCGCGGCTTCCGCGCCCACGAAGTTGCAGGGCGTCCCGGAAGCGTTGCCCATGCGAATGCATTGAACGCCGCTCGGGAAGGGACCGAGCAACTGGCCGCACGCGCCCGACGCGTTCTCGAGGTGCCACATGCCGGTGAGCGACCATGCTCCGGCACCGCTCTCGAAGTTGTCGGAGAAGAGGACTTGGGCGTGCGCGCGATCGAAGCCGACGGTGGCACAGACGAGAGCGATCGAGCTCGCGAGTCTCAAGGAGCGCTTCATGACCCTGATCCTTTCGGGTGGGGGACGGCGACGCGGTTTTAGCCTAACCGATCCGACGTGGTTACGAACCGGACTTGCGTCACGGTTCAACGGCCGCGAACCAAGTGCTCGCGAGCGAGCCCCGAGCGCTCGATCGCGCTCTTGGCTTCGTCCATCCAGCGCCAGCCGTCGTTCCGGTAGCCCGCCGTCGGCTTCAAGCCCGGCTGCAGGCTCTCGAAGTACGCGTTGAAGGCGTGCATGCACGTCTCGCGGACGTACTTCGCGAGGCAGGACGCGAGAGCGACGGCGAACGACGCGCTCTCGGCGCGCTCGGCGAACGCGATGCGCATGTGGGCGTCGTCCGGTCCGAAGAGCTCGTACTCCGAGCGCTCCGGCAGCTCGCCCACGAGGTCGACCGAGCACTCGGGGAACGTCTGGCGCAGCAGCGGGCCGTAGCGCATCCGTCCGCCGTGCCGATCGACGAGGACGTCGAGGCCGTCCTGCGAGTGCTCGTCCCACAGGTGGCGCAGCACGACCGAGCTCGTCTCCCAGTGCGTGACGCTCTTGTTGTCCGTGCGCGCGAGCGACGCATTGAGCTCGCACACCGGCATGACGCGCACGCCGGCCGCGCACAGCGTCACGTTCGCGCGCGAGAGCGCGTCGCCGAGCGATCGAGCCTCGCAGCCGAGCGCGTCGGCCTCCACGGCGCGCGGCAGCGCGCGAGGCAGATGCGGGAACCAGGCTTCGGCTTGGAGCGCGTCGTGCGGCTGGACGGTGTGCGTCGCGCGCTTCAAGAGGTCCGCGCCGTCGGAAACGCAGGCGCGCTCCGCGTCGCGCTGCGCGAGGAACGCGAGCGCGGTGCGCTCGAGCCGACGCTCGCCGCGCGGATTGCGCATGAACACGACCTTCGAGTCCGCGACGAGCAGCTTCGCGTCCACCTTCTGCGGCTCGGCGTCGACGACGTCCGCGAGCGCGCGCCAGAGATCGTTCGTGCCCGGCGGGACTCGAAACGCGCTGTAGCCGATCGTCAGCGGACCGAGCAGCGGGCCCAGTCCCGCTTCGTCGACGCCGGCGAGCACGCGCCACGTGTCCGTGCTCCGCGGAGTGCGCCACATCGACGGCGTGCGCGTGTCGGGCTTCGCGCGCGCGGTCCGCTTCGCGCTCACGAGGGCCTCGCGGGCGCCGCGACGGGGAGCGGATCGCTCTTCTTGCGGTCGCGCAGGATCAGCGCGAGCGCGACGCCGCCGGCGACGATCGACACGAGCTGCGACGTCGACACGTGCCCGCCGAACCACACGCCGCGGATCTCGTCGCCGCGGAAGTGCTCGATCACCGAGCGCGTGATCGCGTAGAGCACGATCAGGATCAGGCTGACTTGTCCGGCGAACGCGCGGCGCTTCAAGAGCCACAGACCAAGCAGCGCGAGCACGAACCCGTTGACGCTCATCCAAGGCTGCGTCGCCCACAGCACCTGCCCGGCGTTCTCGTCGCCGAACAAGCTGTGCGCGGGCAGCGGATCGGGCACGCGCAAGACGATCGGGAACGGCAGGTCGGCGAAGCGCTCGGGCACGCGCGCGCCGTAGTCGTCGCCGACCAGGAAGCAGCC
>CAZQHA010000445.1:0-3847 GCA_964592795.1 uncultured Planctomycetaceae bacterium
TGCGTGCCCTCGCGATCGTCCTCGCGGTCCTCGTCGCGTCGGCGATCGGCATCGCGCGGTCGGCGCAGGTCGCCCGCGAGCGGCTCTCCGACGTGCTCCGCCTGTCCGATCTCGCGCGCGTCGCCGACCTGTCGCGCGAAGCCGACGCTCTCTGGCCGGCGGTTCCCGAGCGGATCCCGGCGCTCGAGGCGTGGCTCGCTCGCGCCGGAGAGGTCCGCTCGCGGCTCGACGTGCACCGCGCGACGCTCGCGGAGCTGCGGCAGGACGCGCTGCCGTACGACGGCGCGGCGCAGGAGCACGATCGCGCGACGCACCCCGCCGCGCAGCGCCTCGCCGATCTCGCCGTCCAGCGCGAGGGCGCGCTCCACCGCATCGAGCAGGGCACCGGGGACGTCGTTCGCCTGCGCGAGACGCTGGCCGGCATCGAGGCCGAGGTCGCCGATCTCGCCCCGCGCACGGGCGAGCGCCGCACGTGGCGGTTCGCGCGGACCGAGGAGCAGTGGCAGCACGACAAGCTCTCCGAGCTCGTGTCGAGCCTCGAGCGGTTCTCCGGCGCCATCGCTTCGGTCGACGACCGCCTCGAGTTCGCGCGCACCGTTCGCGTGAGCACGCTCGACGACGCCGCGCAGGCGTGGCGAACGGCGATCGCGTCGATCGCCGATCGCGGCGAGTGCCCGATCTACGCGGGACTCGCGCTCACGCCGCAGCTGGGTCTCGTGCCGGTGGGCCGCGATCCGAGCAGCGGCCTGTGGGAGTTCGCGCACCTCGAGACCGGCGCCGTGCCCAAGCGCGCGAGCGACGACACGCTCGTCGTGACGCCCGACACGGGGCTCGTCTTCGTGCTCGTGCCCGGCGGTTCGTTCGCGATGGGCGCGCGCCGGCCCGGCGGCGCCGACACGCCCGGCTCCGACAACGTCGACGCGTTCGCGCGGCAGGACGAGGAGCCCGTGCACGAGGTCACGCTCGCGCCGTTCTTCCTCTCGAAGTACGAGATGACGCAGGGCCAGTGGCTGCGGTTCACGGGCGAGAATCCGAGCCTCTACGTCGCCGGACAGGTCCACGGCGCGCACACGATCGACCTCTCGCACCCGGTCGAGCAGGTCAGCCACGAGGAGTGCGCGCGCGTCCTGTGGCGGCTGGGGCTCGCGCTCCCGACCGAAGCGCAGTGGGAGTACGCCGCGCGCGCCGGCACGAGCTCGCCGTGGTGGACCGGGACGGAGCGCGACTCCCTCGCGGGCGCCGCGAACCTCGCGGACGCGTCGGCGCAGCGCGCCGGGGCGCAGTGGCGCGGACCGCCGGACTGGCCGGAGTTCGACGACGGCTACGTCGTGCACGCGCCGGCGCACGGCTTCCGCGCCAATCCGTTCGGGTTGCACCACGTGCTCGGCAACGTGTGGGAGTGGTGCCGCGACGTCACCGCGACGTACGAGCTCCCCGTGCGCGCATCCGACGGCGAGCGCGTCATGCGGGGCAGCGAGCTGCGCGTCGGTCGCGGCGGGAGCTACATGGATCCGCCGAATTCGGCCCGCGTGTCGCACCGCGGCTCCGCGACGACTTCGATCCGCGACAAGAACATCGGAGTCCGGCCCGCGCGCGCGATCTCGCCCTGATCGCTCACGTGGCGGCGACCATCCGCTTCTCGACCGGCGCGAGCAGGAGCAGCGTCGCCGCCGCCGCGACCACGTAGAACGCGACCGTCGTGCACATCAGCGTGCGGTAGTTGTCCCCGCTGGCATCGAGCAGCCGCCCGCCGATCTGCGGCCCGATCACCCAGCCCAGGCCGTACACGAGGCTCGTGATGCCGTTCTGGAGCTCGCGCGCCTCCTCGCGCGCGGCGCGCATGCTGAAGTGCTTCAGCACGGGCGCCGCGGCGTTCATCAGGGCTCCGCGCGCGAGGAACGCGAAGACGGCGAGCGACAGTTGGCTCGTGAACGCGAGCACCAAGAAGAACGGGATCGACGCGAGCTCCAGGATCACGATGCTCCTCACGAAGCTGGTGCGCGCGGAGAGCCACGGCGTGACGAGGAACCCCAGCGTGACGAGCAATTGCCCGGCCGCGTACAGGTTCGCGACCGCGCCCGGCGAGACGGCGAACCGATCCTGGAAGTAGAGCCCGAGGAAGGGGATGCACAGGCCCGCGCCGGCGGCGATCACGAGGTGCGGGATCGCGAAGCGCGCGAAGAGGCCGCGGTTCTCGCGCAGGATGCGCAGCATGCCGATCGACGCGCGCTCGCGCGTGACGTGCTCGTGGATGCGCCCGTACGGGAACACGGCGAGAAGCGCGAGGACGCCGCCGCCGGACAGCACGATCGCGAGCGCCTCGCGCTCGCCCGCGACGAACGCGGCGAGCCACGTGACGACCGCTCCGGCGACGAACGCGCCCGCCACCGCCGCGCCGGTGTGCACCGCGTCCGCGAGTCCGAACACGGCCGCGCGCTCGGCGATCGTCGAATGCCGGAAGAGGAACGGCGCGATCGCGACGTAGTGCACCGACCACGCCAAGCCCGCGAGGACGTTGACCGCCTGGATCGCCGCCAGGCTCGGCAGCCAGGGCAGCACGAGGTAGCACGCGCCCGCGATCACCGACGACGCGACGAGCACGGGCGGCGTGCGCATGCGCGCGAGCACGATCGCCGCGGGAATCGCGACGAGGACCTTCCCCCACGCATCCGCGGCTTGCACCGCGCCGATCTGCGCCTTGGAGTAGCCGCAGCGGTCGAGATAGAGCGCGAGCAGCGTCCACGGAACCGTCTGCGCCGCGCCCATCGCGGCCGAGCCCCACAGGAAGCGGCGCGTCTCGGGGGAGAAGCGCGCGATTCCCTCGCGCAATCGCCGGAACATCGCGTCACAGACGCGCGAACGCGCGCCGCACGACGCTCTCGACCGCGGCGCCGCGGAACACGTACGCGTCGCCGCGGTCGTCGGGCTCGACGCCGAAGCGCCATAGCACGACGCCGCCGAGCCGCGACGGCTTCGCGGCGCCGGCGAGGACGTCGAAGAACACCGCGCTCTCGTGGAGCGGCTCGTCGAACTGCGGCGTCGAGACGCCCGTGAGCGTCCGCCGCGCCGGCCGCTGCTCGTCCTTGAACGCGACGCCCATCAAGAGGAGCGGCCGGTCGTGCGCCGCGGCGACCCTTTCGAGCGCTGCGAGCAGGCGCACCAGACGATCGGCGAGCTCGGTCCGCGCGGAGAACACGCCGCCGGGATGCCGCGGATCGATCGCCGGATCGAACGTGTACGCGATCGCGTCGAGCTTCGGCCACAGCTCGACGTGCTCGAGCTCCTCGGCGCCCGACGCGACGTACGTCAATCGACCCGAGAAGGCGCCGCGCGCCGCCGCCAGCGCGTCGTCCCACGCCCGGCGCTTCCATTCGATCGCCTCCGGCTTCGCGCGCCGGCTCTCGGACACGACGATCGTCGTCTCGTGGATCTCGGCGCCGATCGAGAGGAGCTCGACGCCGCAGGCCTCGGCGATCAACCCGTAGTGCTCGAGGAACGCGCCGTAGCGCGCGCCGAAGTCCGCGATCGCGCTCTCGCGCTCGCGCACCCACGAGCCGCGGAACGATCCCGCCGGCGCGCTGAGCCAGTGCGGCTCGAGCCACGTCGCGAGCCCGCGCGCGCGCGCTTGCCAGAGCGCGCAGACGAGCCCCAGGTCCCCTTCGACCGAGCCGAATGCGCGCGTGTTCTGGAACCCCGCGAACTCGGGCGGATCGGGCTCGTCGACGAGATAGCTCGTCAGCGCGAGCGTGTTCGCGCCGAGCGGCACGAGCGCGTCGAGCGCCGACTCGAACATCTTGGATCCGAAGCTCGAGGCGAGCCGCGCGTTCGCGGACTCCATCGCGACGCC
>CAZQHA010000446.1:0-3842 GCA_964592795.1 uncultured Planctomycetaceae bacterium
AGGCAGTGATCGCACGATCCGCGGTTGGTGGCAGGGTTTCCGGGGAGCCGTGCCTCAGGGAAACACAGCGAAGCTACGCAGTTCAGAAACCTGTCGAGTGCTCAGCGGATCTCGAGCGTCACGATCCCGACCGGCTCGTCCGCGGCGACCTCGAACGTCCGCTCACCGCGCATCCCGCACGACGTGAAGACCTCGATCAGATTGCTGCCCGCGGCGAGGTTCGACCGGAATCGAGCGACCGCGTCCAGGTTGAGCACCCTCGGGCGCTCGAACACGTGGAACTCGAGCACGCCGTCGTCCGAGTGGATCCGCACGCCCACGGACTCGCGCGACGTGAGGAGCCGCGGCGCGCGGACGCGCACTTCGACCGGCGAGCCCGGGCGCAGGGCGACGTCGACGGTGGATTCCTCGCCTTCGACGATGCGCACGTCTCGCAGCACGCTCGCGATGCTCTGACCTTGAACGAGCATCGAGTACTCGCCCGCGAGCAGCCCCGTCACCCGAATCGTTCGCGCCGCCTCGTCGACCTCGAAGCGCTCGCTCGGCCGGTCGCGCCGTCCGTAGAGCTGGACGCCTTGGCCGTCGAGGACGAAGCAGAAGGTCTCGTCGATCGGTCCGGAGCTCCGCGACCAGCGCAGGACGAGCGTCCCCGTGCGCGGAGTAGAGACGTGTCCGAGGTCGACTTGCGCTCCTGCGAGCACGTCGACGTCGGAGAGCTTCCAGCGCCCGAGCAGCGAGTGCGTGGCGTGGAGCTCGTAGCTGCCGGGCGGCAGCGGGCCGACCGCGAAACGCCGCGTGTGGAGGTCGACGGCCGCTTCGGCCGCATCGTCGTCGACGGTCGGATGTCCGGCCGGAACCGCCGTGACGGTGACCGCGTGTCCGGGCTCGATGCGCGCATCCGCGAGCGTTCCGCCGATGAACGCCGAAGGCTCCGACCACTCGTCGAACGCGAGCCGGACCGCGGGTCCGCCCGGCGCGACGCTGGCGGCGCTCGCGTGTGGGACGCCCTTCGAGTGTCCTGGCGGTCGCAAGCGCAGCGTGTAGTTCGTTCCGACGCAGCCGGCGAACGCGAACTCGCCTCCGGCCGAAGTGCGCACGATGCGGTAACCGTAGGGCGAAAGCGCGTCGGTGTTGTCATCGAGCGACACCGTCCAATCCGCGAGCGGGCGCGTGCCGTGCATCGCGGTCCCGCGGATCGTCCACTCGGAAGAGAGCTCCGCCGGATCGAGGACGAGCGATGCGCCCGGGAGCAGCTCGCCCGAGCGCACGATCGACATCGGCTCGTCGCCGCGCGTCTCCCGCGCGATCCAAGTGAACGGTCCCGGCGGCACGCGCTCGAATCGGTACGTTCCGCGCGCGTCCGTCTCGCCCGTGGATGCGGGGAGCGGGGCCGGATGCTCGAGCGTGACCGCGACGCCGGCCGCGGGAGCTCCGTCGGGTCGCCGGACGTGCACTTCGAGCGACGCGGCGTCGGGGACCACCAGCGCGAGGGGCGCGCTCCCGCTCGGCTCGAACCACGTGGCGAACGGCGCGCTCGCGTCGCAGGTGACGAGCACGTCGACTCGTTGGGATTGGATGCGGCTCATCTCGAAGCGCCCTTCCGCATCGGTGACGCACGCCGCGCTCGCGTACATCGCGAGCTCCTCGCCGTGCCATCCGATCGATCGCCGCGCTGACTGGAGGAGCACGGAGCGCACCTGCGCGCCCGCGATCGGGCCGCCGCGGGCATCGAGCACACGTCCGGATGCGCGACCCGAGTTGGCTGCGAACTTCAGGTCGCGCGTCACCGAGTCCGCTCCCGCGGGAGCGTGCACGCGGAGGCGTCCGGTCAAGCCGTGATCGAGCGCCTCGGCCCAGATCCAAAGATCCTCCTGCAGCGGTGACGACCGGAAGCGACCCGCGGCGTCGGTGCGCGCGATCGAGCGCCCCGGCGCGTCGTCCGCCGAAGGCGAGGCCCAGACCTCCGCGTTCGCGACCGGTTCCCCGCGGATGTCGAGCGCCCGCCCGTCGACGACGTACCCCGCGCGCTGCGCGGGAGCGCCTGCTGCCGGCGAGGCCGCGACGCTCGTTCGCGACGCGAGCGCGGGATCGCTCGGCAGGAGGTCGAGCGCGGCCGTCCGCGCCGGCTCGAACGTGTCGAGCGTCGTCGCGAGCGAACTCTCGTCGCGCGAATCGACCGATGGATCGGCGCGCAGGAAGAGAACGCCGAGGGCGACTCCGATCAGTCCCGCCGCGACCGATGCGACCCTGAACGCGATGTCGGGACCGCTCGTCGCGCGCACGCGAGATTCGCGCATCGAGATCCAAGTCGGGCGCCACCACGGCAGCCATGCCGACGCGCGCTTGCGATCGCCGCGGACCGACGCGCCGCGCGCGAGGTCGTAACGCGAACGCAGCTGGTCGAGACCGCGCTTGAGCTGGCTGCGCACGGTCGCGTTCGGACGCTTCAATCGCCGCGCGATGTCGTCGAGCGTCACGCCGTCGATGTAGTGCAGGCGGACGACTTCACGGTACGGATCCTTGAGGCCGTCGACCCAGCGGCGCAGTTCTGCGCGCGCGGCGTCGTGCTCGAGCGCGTCCAGCACCGAGCGCACGCGCTCGGGTTTCGCGACCGATCGCTCGCGCGCCGCGCGGCTGCGACTGCGGCGACCGAGACGCGACGCGGCGTGCGTCGCGACGACCCACAACCAAGAGCGCGCGCCGCCGCGATCCTTCGGCGGCCGCTCCACCGATTGGAGCCAGACCTCCTGGATCAAGTCCTCGCGATCTTGCTCGTTCGAGAGGAGACGCGCCGCCAGCCGCCGGAGCCGGTGCGTCTCGTCACGGACGAGATCATCGCCCGGAAACGATTCGGCGCGCGCTCCCGGCTCGGAGCAGCATGGGACCTCCGCTCGCTCCGTCGAGCGGTCGTCCGTCGGATCGGTCGAGTCATCGGGTCGCATGACTTGGTGGCCCTGTAGAAGGCCGCCCGATTCCTGCCCGTTGCGCGAAACTGTCCGTTTTCGCTCGAGCCGGTCTCGCAGTGCTCGAGACCGTCCAGGCTACCCCTCGGACGGTGGACGAGGGAGCGGGGTTCCCTGGCCGCCGGCGACCCGACGCTCCTACGCGGGATTCCTCATGGGGCTCCCCAGTGGATGATCATTCCGTTGGACCAGTTCGTCCCCGCGAGCGAATCGGAGAAGCAGAACGAGTTGGGAGCATTGCGGTGGAACACTTGGAACCACGTCGTCTCGCCATTCGAGGATCCCGTGCGGATCGAGACCGGGACGGTCTCCGATGCGGCCGTCGTCGGATAGGACCACGACCCCGGCGAGTTGCCGTTCGATCCTGCGAAGTGAGCGCCGAAGCGGATCAAGGCGCCGTCGACGCAACGCGCTCCGTCGTTGTTCGCGGGGAACGCGCCGTTCTCGAGCCGCGCGTTGCCTTTCACACCGAGCGCGAGCGGCGTTTGGAACGGCGACGCGAAATCGATCCGGCACGTCAGCACGACGCTCTCCCCGATGAATGGATTCGCGGAGCCGCTCGTCGTCAGCATCGAGCCGATGTTCGCTCCGAACGACGGCCCGTTGGCGCAGCCCGACTCGTGATGACCTTGCGGATCGGGGATCGCTCCGACGGTGCACGGACAAGTGAACGCGCACCCGTCGCCGTAGCAGAAGCCGGTGCCGGGCGCGGACACGAAGCTCGTGTCGTCCAATGTGTACAGCTCGAAGTGGAAGCTGGAGAGCGGGTTCGTCGCCGGGGAGGCGGGCCCTCCGAACCAGAAGCATCCGCCATAAAGGGAACCCGATGGGTTCTGCGTCGGGTTGTCGATTCGAACGGCGTCCTGCGTCGACATGCCC
>CAZQHA010000447.1:0-3841 GCA_964592795.1 uncultured Planctomycetaceae bacterium
CCGAGGCGCTCGCGAAGTGCGGAGCGGTCGCCGGTGCCCTCGAGATCCTTTCCGCGTTGTCCGCCGGCGCCGAGGACGAGTGCACGGCGCCCGCGTGGAATCTGCGCGCGCAGCTGTGCGAGCGCGAGCTCTGCGATGCGCGCGCGGCGCTGGAAGCGTGCGAGCGGGCTTTGGAGGCGCTGCCGCGCTGGCACACGGGATCGAAGCTCGCGCAGCTCGAGCGCGCGTGCCGCGCGCGCCGCGGACGGCTCGCGCGCGTACTCGCGATCAACGCGCCTGGGTCCGGCGCGCCAGCATGACCATCTGCACCAGCTCGGGCAGGTTCTTCGCTTCCATCTTCTTCATGATCCGGAAGCGGTGGGTCTCGACGGTCTTCTGGCTGATCCCGAGTCGAATCGCGCTGGTCTTGTTCGAATCACCGGCGACGACGCGCTCGAGCACCTCGGCTTCGCGCGCGGTGAGCCGCGAGAGCCGGTCGTTGACGTCGCGCAGGCGTTGCGCGCGGTCCGATCGCTCGCTGCATTCCGCCAGTGCCTTCTCGATCTTCTTCAGCAGGGTGCTCGGATTGAACGGCTTCTCGATGAAGTCGTGCGCGCCGTTCTTGATCGCGCTCACCGCGATCGACACGTCGGCGTGACCGCTGATGAAGACGATCGACAGGCTGGCGCACCGGTCGTTGAGCTCCTTGTGCAGCTCCATGCCGCCGATGCCGGGCATGCGCACGTCGAGCAGGAGACAGCCGGTCTGCGTCGACGAGACCTGCTCGAGGAACTCCTCGCCCGACCCGAACGAGCGCACCTCGTAGCCCGCGCCGCGCACGAGGGCGGTGATCGAATCGCGCACCGCCTCGTCGTCGTCGACCACGTAGACCGATGCCGGGGCTGCTTTCATAGGCCTCCTTGCTTGCGGATGGGAAGCGTGAAGTGGAACGTGGCTCCGCCCGAGGGATTCGCGGTGGCCCACAGTCGGCCGCCGTGCCCTTCGATGATCGAGCGGCTGATCGAGAGTCCCAATCCGAGTCCTTCGGGTTTGGTGGAGTAGAAGGGTTCGAAGATCTTCTCGGCGGCTTCCGGGGAAAAGCCCGCGCCGGTGTCGCGGATCGACGCCCGGATCGTATCGGGATCCGTCAGCTCGAGGTCGATCTCGACGCGTTTCTCGACGGGGTCGGTCGCCGCGTTGCCCGCGGTGGCCTCGATCGCGTTGCGCAGGAGGTTGATCAGCACCTGTTCGATCTGGACGCCGTCTCCGAGGATCGGAGGGATCTGCTCGTCGACGCGCACGGACGCGTGCACGCCCGACAGCCGCAGCTCGTGTCCGAGGAGCGCGACGCATTCGGTGACCATTTCCTTCAAGTTGACGGTCGACCAGTGCGGGCCGCGCTTGCGGACCATGTTGCGCATGCGCCGGATGATCTCGCCGGCGCGGACGGCCTGCGCCTCGATCTTCTCCAGCATGTCCCCGGGCGATCCGCCGGAGCGCATCGTCGCTTGGCACGCCGCGGCGTAGTTCGCGATCGCCGCGAGGGGCTGGTTGAGCTCGTGCGCGATGCCCGAGGCCATCTCGCCCAGCGTCTTGAGCCGCGACAGGTGGGCGATCTCCCATTGGCGCCGGTGCTCGAGCGACTCGAGGCGCTTGCGCTCGGAGATGTCGCGCGAGATCGAGATGATCTCGCGCGGATCGGTGCCGTCGCGAACGGTGCGCGTCGTCATCTCGAGCCACGTGTAATCGCCCGACTTGCGCCGGAAGCGGTAGCTGACGACCTGCATGTCGGTGGTCTCGAGAACGTTGATGTGGCTGTTCTCGATCGTGGTCAGGTCCTCGGGATGGAAGAAATCGTACGGATCGCGGCCGAGGAGCTCCTCGGGCTCCCATCCCAGGATCGCGCGACACGCGGGCGACACGTACGTGTAGATCCCGCTCAGCGTGTGGGTCGAGATGATGTCGGTCGCGTGATCCGCGAGCAGGCGGTAGCGCTCCTCGCTCCGGCGCAGCGCGAGGAGGAGCCGCTCGTGTTCGGCGCTCTCCTCTTGCAGCTGCATGTTCGTCCGGCGGATCTCCTCGGTGCGCTCGGCGAAGCGGCGCTCGAGCTCCGCGATCGTCCGCTGCTGGATCTCCTCGAAGAGCTTGCGCTCGGTGACGTCCTCGGCGATCCCCGCGATGCGGTGGATGGCGCCGTTCTCATCGAGGATCGGGTACGCGCGATCGCGGATCCAACGGACGCTGCCGTCCGGTTTCACGACGCGGTACTGGAACGTCGTCGGCTGGCGATGGACGAGGCTCTCGCGCAGCTCCTGCGCCGCGGCGGCGCGGTCGTTTGGGTGGATGCACTGCCGCAGGAGCGCCGGCGCGCGCGAGATCTCGTCGCGCGGGCGGCCCCAGATCACCTCGAAGGCGCGGTTGACGTAGAGCGTCCGCGTCGCGTCCGCGTTCGCGAGGTAGAAGACGTCGCGGATGTTGTCGGAGATGTAGCGGAGGATCTCCTCGCTCTCGTGGAGCGCTCGCTGCGCGCGCCGCCGCTCGGTGATGTCGCGGCACAGCGCCAGCCACTTCGGGGCGCCGTCGATCGAGATCGCGGTCGCGTTGATCTCGACCGGCATGATCGTTCCATCCGGTTGCCGGTAATCGATCTCGAGGCTGCGCACGACGCCGATCGTCGCGCACTTGGCCAGCTCGCGGATGTTGCGCTCGACGTCGTACGGCGCGGTCCACTCCAGCACCGAGCGCCCGCGGATTTCCGCCAGGCTCTTGTAGCCCGCGAGCCTCAGATACTCCTGGTTCGCGTCCACGACGAGCCCTTCGCCGTCGGCGATCACGTAGCCGGTCGCGGTCGTCTCGATCAGCGTCTGGTAGCGCGCGGCGATCTCGTCCGACGTTCCGGTGTCGCGCCGCACGTCGTCGGCGTGGAGGGCGAGCACGATCTCTTCCGTCGAACCCCGCGCCGCGCACTCGCCGAAGAGCAGCGAAACGCGCGTGCCGTTCACATGGACGAGCCGCGGCTCGGACGCCGGCTTCGGTGTGCCGTTGGCGCGGCGCTCCGACGCCGCCGGGCCCGGATCGAGGCAGGGGATCGTGCGGCCGATCAACTCCGCGCGCGAGACGCCGAAGAGCCGCGCGAACGCCTCGTTCGCCTCGACGATCTCGCCGCAGCTCTTCCGCAACGCGATCCCGACGATGTTGGAGTCGTAGAGACTCCGCCAGCGCAGTGAACTCTCTGGCAGCGATTCGTCGCCTTGAGGCATAGCGCGTGCTCCGCGCGTCGGACGCATCGCGGGCCGCTCTCCCGGAAATGAATTGTGAGGCCGGGCGAGCGCGCCGCCCGACGGCTGGGTGCAGGATGCAGGATAGCGCGCGGTGGGGGGCATGCGGAAGCCGGCGCGCGCGAGCCGAGGCGCGACGTCGCGGGCGCCGGCTCCAAGAGGGGCGCGCGGGCCGCGTGCGAAGGATCGCTCGATCAAGGACGCGGACGGGCGCGCTGGAAGTGCATCCGCAGCGCTTCCGGCAGCGCGATCTTCTCTTCCTCGAACACGCGCGCGGCGAGCGATTCCACCGTGTCGCTCGGGCGCACGGGAACGCAGCGCTGCAGGAGGATCGGTCCGGCGTCGTACTCGTTGGTGACGTAGTGGACCGTGCAGCCGGTGAACTGCACGCCGCGCGCGAGCACGGCCTGGTGCACCCGCTCACCGTAGTACCCCTTGCCGCCGAATGCCGGCAGCAGCGCGGGGTGGATGTTGAGCACGCGTCCTTCCCAGCTCTTCGGGATCACGAGCAGCCGCAGGAACCCTGCCAGGACGGCCGCGTCGCAACGGAAGCTCTCGAGCGCGAGGAACACGTCGCGGCTGTA
>CAZQHA010000448.1:0-3840 GCA_964592795.1 uncultured Planctomycetaceae bacterium
GGGTGTTGCACGCGAGCGAGCGTGCGTGCTTCGCGCAGCGATCGCTGCAGGTCCGCGGCGTCCGGTGCGCCTCCGAACCCGCACGGCATGGGCCGCTTGAGCACGACCTCGCGCTGGAGCAGCGTGTCGCGCGCGCGGACGACGACCTCGCCCTCCGTGTGCAGGAGCTCCTCGAGCACTTGGAAGCGCGCGGGGATCGGGTTCTCGCTCTGCGGAGTCACGTGGGCCATGGTAGGGAGCTCCGTCGGCGGCCGGTACCCGGGGGAATCCGCACAGGGAAGAAGGGGGCAATCGACTCGGTTCGCACCCGGTGCGCCGCACGAACGAGCGGACCGCCTCGGCGCGAACACATTCTTCGCACTCGTCGCGCGGGCTCCTCGGTTAGATTCCCGACATGCCCGTCAAACGCACCCTTCGGAAGCCCGTGGAGAAACCGCCCGCGAAGCCGCGCGCCAAACCCGCCGCCGCACGCATGTCCCTCGACGAGACGATGAAGGCTCTCGAGAAGGCCGGCTCGGCCCAGACCCGCAAGACGTGGGCGCGCCACGGCGCGAAGGAGCCGATGTTCGGCGTCAGCTTCGCGACGATGAAGACGCTCGTGAAGAAGATCGGCGTCGACCAGGAGCTCGCGCAGGGACTGTGGAAGACCGGGAACCACGACGCGCGCGTCCTGGCGATGAAGATCGCCGATCCGGCGGCGATGAAGCCGGCCGACCTCGATCGTTGGGCGAAGGAGAACCGCGTGCGGATGTGCGGCGGATACGTCGCGATGATCGCGGCGGAGGGGCCGCACGGTTCGGCCAAGGCGAAGGAGTGGTTCGCGTCCAGCGACGAGTTCCTTCGCGCGCACGGGTGGATGCTCGCCGGTCAGCTCGCGATGCTCGACGAAAAGCTGCCGGACGCGTGGTTCAACGGGCTCGTCGCCAAGATCGAGAAGACGATCCATTCCGCGTCGAACGCCGAGCGCGAAGCGATGAACGGCGCGTTGATCTCGATCGGCGGACGGAGCGAGACGCTGCGCAAGGCGGCGACCGCCGCGGCGAAGCGCATCGGCAAGGTCGAGGTCGACTACGGCGACACCGAGTGCAAGACGCCCGACGCGGGTCCCTACATCGAGAAGATGTGGGCGCACGCGAAAGCGAAGAAGTTCGAGTCGCCTGCCGCGCAGGAGCGCGCGCGCGAGCCGATGCGGACTCGTTGCTGAGCATGAAATCGCTCGCGTTCGCGGCTCGCGCCCTGGCTCTGCTGTCCTTGTGCACCGGAGCTGCGGCGCAGCGTCCGCCCGCTCAACTCGACGGCGCCGCGATCCTGCACCGCATGAACGAGCTGGGCGTGCTCGGCAGCGTGCTGTACGTCGCCGCGCACCCCGACGACGAGAACACGCGGCTCATCAGCTACCTGTCGAACGGGAAGCAGGTGCGCACGGCGTACCTTTCGATCACCCGCGGCGACGGCGGGCAGAACTTGATCGGGCCCGAGCTCGGCGAGGCGCTCGGCATCCTGCGCACGCAGGAGCTCCTCGAGGCGCGACGCATCGACGGCGGCGAGCAGTTCTTCACGCGCGCGGTGGACTTCGGTTACAGCAAGAGCCCCGAGGAGACGTTCGAGAAGTGGGGGCGCAAGGAAGTGCTCGGCGACGTCGTCCGCGTCGTCCGCCAGTTCCGTCCCGACGTGATCCTCACGCGCTTCGCGACCGATGGCAGCGGAGGACACGGTCACCACACGGCGTCGGCGCTGCTCGCGCACGAAGCGTTCGACCTCGCGGCGGATCCGAGCGCGTATCCCGAGCAGATCGCCGAGGGACTGAAGCCGTGGCAGGCGAAGCGTCTCTTCTTCAATGCGAGCACGTGGTGGAACTCGAAGCTGCCCGAGATGGTCGAGAAGGATCCGACGGGCTGGGTCCGGCTCGACGTCGGTGGCTTCGATCCGCTGCTCGGCACGAGCTACACCGAGCTCGCCGGACGAAGCCGCAGCCAGCACAAGAGCCAAGGATTTGGCGCCGCCGAGACGCGCGGCGAGCAGATCGAGTACCTGCGACTCGACAAGGGCGAGAAGCTCTCGAAGCCGGATCTCTTCGACGGCATCGACCTGGGTTGGGAGCGCGTCGCGGGCGGCGCGCGCATCCTGGCGATGCTGCGCGAGATCACGCTCGGCTACGACGTGCGCGCTCCCGAGCGCAGCGTGTCGAAGCTCGCCGAGCTCGTGCGCGCCATCGAGTCGCTCGGCGGGTCGAACGGCGGCGGCAGCGAATGGGTGCGGCTGCAAGCGAACGCGGCGCGCGAGCTCTGCCTGCAAGCTTGCGGTGTCGTGATCGAAGCCAACGCCAAGTCGCCGGCGGTCGCGGCAGGTCAATCCGTCGAGGTCGAGCTGTCAGCGATGCAACGAAGGGCGGGGCCGCCGCTCCTCGAGCTCGTCGGCTACACCGCGCCGGATGGCGAAGAGATCGCCGTAGAGAAGCCGCTGGCGTTCAACCGCGCGTCGACGACGCTCCATCGCTTCGACGCCGCCGAAGGCGCGACGTACCGCGCGAAGCTGCGCCTCCCCGACGGTCTCGAGATCGCGGTCGAGCGCGCGGCGATGCACGAGTGGGTAGACCGCGTCGACGGCGAGCGCACGCGTCCGCTCGCGATCACTCCGGTCGTGTCGATCGAGCCCGCCGACACCGTCGCGATCGTCCGCGACGAGAGTGTGCGCGTGTGGGTCGACATCCAAGTGCTGTGTGACGATCTCGATGGACAGCTGCACGCCGTGCCGCCCCCGGGTTGGTCGCTCGCCGTGGTGCCGTGGCCGGCCTCCGATCTGAAGCGTGGCGAACGCCGGCGCTTCTCGATCGAGGTCGAGCGCACGGACGGCGCTCAGGCCGGCCCGCTGCGCATCTCGTTCGTCGGCTCGAAGGGCACGAGCGATCGCACGATGCACGTGATCGACTACCCGCACATCGAGCCGCAGACTTGGTACTCGCCGGCCGAGATCCAGCTCGTCCCGCTCGACGTCGAGGTCAGCGTCGACACGGTCGGCTACATCGACGGCGCGGGCGACGACATCCCGAAGGCGCTGCAGCGCCTGGGGATCGCGGTCGAGCGCATCGATCCGGCGACCGCGCGGCCGTCGGACCTGGCGCGCTGCGACGCGATCGTCACCGGGATCCGCGCGTACAACACGGTCCCCGCGCTCGCGTCGTTCAACGCGCGGCTGCTCGAGTACGTCGCCGGCGGCGGCACGCTGCTCGTGCAGTACAACACGAGCGGCGGCGATCTCGTGATGAGCGCGAAATCGATCGGGCCGTATCCGTTCTCGATCTCGCGCGGACGCGTGACGCTCGAGGACGCGCCGGCGACGATCCTCGCGCCCGAGCATCCGTTGGTGACGACGCCGAACGCGCTCGGCCCCGCCGACTTCGACGGCTGGGTGCAGGAGCGCGGTCTCTACTTCGCCGACGACACCGACGCGCGGTACACGCGCGTCCTCGCGTGGAACGATCCCGGTGAAGAGCCGCTCTCGGGTGCGCTGATCGCGTGCGACCACGGCGAAGGGCGCTTCATCTACACCGGGATCAGCTTGTTCCGGCAATTGCCGGCCGGCGTGCCGGGCGCGTATCGATTGCTCGCCAACCTGCTCGCGCGACGGTCGAGCGGGAAATGAGCCCGGTCGACTGGGTCGTGCTGCTCGGCACGCTCGGATTCATCGTCGCGTACGGCACGTGGAAGACGCGCAGCGACAACACGCGCGAGAACTACCTGCGCGGCGGCAGCGCCGACCCGTGGTGGATGGTCGGCCTGTCCGTCGCAGGCCGTCGTCGTACTGCGACAGCCAGGCCGCCATCGCGTCGCGGTTGCGGAT
>CAZQHA010000449.1:0-3831 GCA_964592795.1 uncultured Planctomycetaceae bacterium
CGGCTTCGAATCGGGCGACGACCTGCTTCGTGTCCATGCCGAGCTTGATGATCTTGAGCGCGACCTGGCGCACGATGGGGTCGGTCTGCTCGGCGAGGTAGACGGAGCCGAAGCCGCCGTCTCCGAGGTGCTCGAGCAGCTTGTAGCGGCCGATCGAGGCGGGGAACGCTCCGGGCGCTTCGCTCGACGCCGCCTGCGCGCTCGCGCGAGCCGGCGACTCGGATCCCTCGTGCCGGCGCAGGAGGAGCATCGCGAACGCGAGCGTCTCGAGGCCGGCGCACTCGCGCTCGAGGAACGCAGCGCGCTCCTCGATCGGCAGCTCGGCGGCGCGCTGGATCAGCTCCTCCGCTCGGTCGATCGCCTCGGTCATGAAGGCGGAAGGATCGTACACCGCTTTCGTTTCAGCCTCCGCCGTGGAATGGGTAGGGTGTTCACGCACGCATGGCCATCGTCGTCTCCCACATCGCGCAGGACTTCGAATCGCTCTCGAGGCAGGTGCTGCGGCAAGCGAAGCTCGCGGACGTCGTCGAGCTGCGGCTCGACCACGTGGGCCATCCGGGCGAGGACCGGCTGCGCAGCCTGATCGCGTCGATCAAGAAGCCGGTGATCGTCACGGTGCAGGGGCCCGAGACGTTCGGCTTCTTCCGCGGCTCCATGGAGGAGCGGCTCGGCATCCTGCGGTCGGCCGCGCGCTCGGGCGCGAGCTTCGTCGACATCGACTGGCGCGATTCGCTGGAGCTCGGCGAGGTGCGCGGCAACGGCAAGTGCCACCGCATCGTGTCGCGGCACGTGACCGAATCGACGCCGGAGGATCTCGCGGCGCTCCACGGGGAAGTCGAAGCGGTGCTCTACGAGGGCGACCTCGTCAAGATCGTGACGCACGCGCGCTCGTGCGCCGACGGGTTGCGGATGCTGAACTTCGCGCGCGCGATCGGCGGCGGGATGATCGCGTTCTGCTCGGGCGCGGCGGGGAGCTTCACGCGCGTGCTCGCGCCGATCTTCGGCTCGCCGTTCACGTACGCGGCCCCCGCGATCATTCCGGGGCTGCCCGAGCCGCCGGTGACCGCGCCGGGACAGATCCGCGTGAACGATCTGCGCGCGGTGCTGCCGCCGACCGGGTTGTCGGCAGGGACGGCGATCTTCGCCGTGGTCGGCAATCCCGTCGGGCACTCGTGGTCGCCGCGCGTGCACGGCATGGCGCTGAAGGCGGCGGGGCTGGACGCCGTGTACGTCGCGCTCGAGCCGACGGACTTCCGCGAGTTCCTGCGCCTCTCCACCGACGAGAACTTCCGCGGCTTCTCGGTGACCGCGCCCTTCAAGGAGGACGCGTGCGAGGCGAGCGCGTCGCACGACGCCGGCTCCGCCGCGACGCGCGCGACGAACACGCTGATCCGCGAGAGCCGCGGCTGGCGCGGGCTCAACACCGACGTGCCGGCGATCAAGGAGACGCTCGAGCGCGCGTTCCAGATCCACGGGAGCATTCCCGGTCGTCCGGTGGCGCTCGGCGCCGCGAAGACGCTCGTGCTCGGCACGGGCGGCGCCGCGCGCGCCGCGGTGCAGGCGGTGAAGGAAGCGCGCGGCAACGTGACGGTCGCGGGTCGGAACAAGGCCAAGGCCGACGCGCTCGCGAAGGACATGTCGTGCGGCGCGTGCAGCTTCGACGAGGTCGCGAAGTTCCCGTACGACGTACTCGTGCACTGCACGCCGGTCGGCTCGCTCGCGGATCCGGGGAAGCTCCCGATCCCGGCGGAGTGGCTGCGCGGCGGGACGCTCGTGCTCGACGCGGTCTATCGGCCGCTGAAGACGCCGCTGCTCGCGGAAGCGGTGCGCAAGGGCTGCACCGCGGTGCCCGGCGGCGAGTGGTTCGTGCGGCAAGCGCAGGCGCAGTTCAAGCTGTTCACCGGCCAGCCGCCGGACGAAGCGCTGATGCGCGCGGCGTTCACGAACGCGATGCAAGAAGATCGGGTGTCGTGAGGCGCGAGTGAGCGCGACGACGGCACAATAGCCGCCGGTTCGAGACGGGTCCGTCCTTGCGCTTCCCCAAAGGAGGAGTCGTGCTTCCTTCGATCACTCTGCTCGGGGCGTTCACGCTCGCGACGGCCACCTCTGCGTTCGCACCAGCGTCGCAGAACGAAGCCGCCACCGAGGAGCTCCGCGGCGCGCTCCAGCGCACGTTCGCGGATCTCGCGGAGTCGGGATTGTCCGGCGCGGTGCTCGTGGCGCGCGGCGACGAGCTGTTGCTCGACGCCGGCTGCGGGCTCGCCGATCGCGCTCGGAGCCGCGTGAACCGGACCGATTCGATCTTCGACGTGGGCTCGATCACGAAGCAGTTCACGGCCGCCGCGATCCTGAAGCTCGAGGAAGCGGACAAGCTCGCGACGACGGACACGATCGCGCGCTTCTTCGGCGACGTGCCCGCCGACAAGCGCGGCATCACGATCCACCACTTGTTGACGCACACGTCCGGCCTGCCGCCCGACGTCCCGGTGGGCTCGGCGACGGTGCAGCGCGACGCCCTCGTCCGCGCGTGCCTGTCCGCGAAGCTGCGGTCCAAACCCGGCGCGCAGTTCGTCTACAACAACGTCGGCTACTACCTGCTCGCGGCGATCGTCGAGGTCGCATCCGATCAGAGCTTCGAGAGCTACGTCGCGGAGACCCTGTACAAGCCCGCGGCGATGAGCTCGAGCGGCTTCTTGCGCACGCCGGGCGTCGACACGTCGCGCACGTCGTGCGGCTACGACGGGAAGACGGCGTACACGCCGGCGGAGAACGGCTGGTACTCGTGGGGGCTGCGCGGCGGCGGCGGAGCCTTGTCGACGACCGGCGATCTGTGGCGTTGGCTCCGTGCGCTCCAAACGGACGCAGTGCTCGCGAGTCGTTCGCGCGAGAAGCTCTTCAAGCCGTTCTTGCTCGATTACGCGTACGGCTGGTGGAACCGCGACGATCCCGTGCTCGGCCGAGTGATCACGCACGGCGGCAAGACGCGCGGATTCGAGGGCTCGATCGCGCGCTACGCCGACCACGATCTGTACGTGATCGTGTTGTGCAACGACATCGGCCGCTGCGACGCGGCGGCGCGGACGCTGGCGCTCGTCGCCGCCGGCAAGCGCAGCGTCGCGGCGCCCGTGGACCTGTCGCCGGGACAGCTCGAGGGGCTCGCCGGCGAGTACGAGCCGGTGCACGGAGGCAGGATCACCGTGCGGATCGACGGCGGCGCGCTCCTCCTCGAACCCGACGCCGACGCCGTCCGAGGGCTCGTCACGAGCGGAGCGAAGCTCGAGAAGGACGCGCGGCTCGCGAAACGCGCCGACAAGCTGATCGAAGCGATCTCGGCCGGCGACGACGACGGCATGAAGGCGCTCGTCTCCAGCGAATGGCCCAACTGGAGCCGCAGATTGATCCAAGTCTGGACACGCTGGATCGATGCGCGTGGAGAGCTCGAGAAGAGCGAGTGCCTGGGTTCGAGCGGCTCGAAGACGCTGGTTCGGCTGGTGCACGAGCGCCGGTCGGTCGTGTGGGTGCTCACATGGAAGGGCGACGTATTGAACGGCTACTCGATCGACGGACAGATCCCCGAGGCGGCTCGATACCGCGCGCGCTCTCGGTCGGAGTTCGTGTACGACGAGAGCGAGGGCCCGGCCCCGAAGCAGTACACGCTCTCTTTCGAGTGCGATTCCGCCGGCGCGGCGCGCGCGCTCTCGTTCGCGGGACCGTTCGTGCAGCTGAAGGCCAAACGCGTACACTGACGCCCGTCGATGCGCGACCAAACCTCGATCGTGGCGCTCATCGGCCTGCGCTGCTCCGGCAAGACGAGCGTGGGGCGCGAGCTCT
>CAZQHA010000450.1:0-3823 GCA_964592795.1 uncultured Planctomycetaceae bacterium
GGCCGAGCGGGCCGAGAGCTTCGGATACAAGAACGCGTGGCTCGCCGTGCGCGGCGAGATCTCGCCCGACGTCGTCCCCGTGCTGTGGCTCGCCCTCGCGGTCCTGACGTGGGTCAGCGGGTTCGATCTGATCTATGCGTGCCAGGACGCCGCGTTCGACGCGCGCGCGGGTCTTCACTCGGTCCCGGCGCGCTTCGGCGTCCGCGCCGCGCTCCGGCTGTCGGCGCTCCTGCACGCGGCGACCGTCGTGGCGCTCGCCCTCGTCGGCTGGACGGCGGGCTTGTCCGTGATCTACTGGGTCGCCGTCGCGATCGCGACCGCGCTCCTCGTGTACGAGCACACCCTGGTCTCCGCCGACGATCTCTCGCGCGTCAACACGGCGTTCTTCACCGTCAACGGGTGGATCGGAGTCGGTCTCTTCGTCGGGCTCGCGCTCGATCGAGGGTTCGCCTGATGGCCGCGCGCTCGGCGGCCGCGCCGCACCCGCAGAAGGAGCTCGAGCGACTGCGCTCGCACCTCGCCTCGAGCGGCGTCCCGCGCGCGTTGCTCGTCAAAGGCGAGGAACGGTACTTCCGCGACCGCGCGGTCGACCTCGTGTGCGCGCTGGCGACGGAGCGCGAGCTCGAGGTCAGCCGCCACGACGCGCGCGACCCGGAGTTCGATGCCGCGGCCGTCTGCCACGATCTCTCGGCCGCGCCGATGTTCGCGCCCGGGCGCCTCGTGCTCGTCCGCAATTTCGGCGCACTGTTGCGAGCCGACGCGAGCGACGACGTCGAAGCCAGCGACGGCTCGCGCGGCGCCGCGGTGTCGCGCGCCATCCAGAGCGCGCTCGCCGATCGCGCGGCGACGTGCTCCGTCGCGGTCGACTCCGAGTCGCTCCGCGCCGACCACGCCGTGTCGAAGGCGATCGCCGCGAGCGGCGGGCCCGTGTTCGCCTTTCGCAGGATGTACGACTCGCCGCCGCCGTGGGGCGATCCCGATCCGCGCCGCACGGAGCTCGTCCAGTGGCTCCTGTCGCGCGCGCAGGAAACGTCGGTGAGGCTCGCCCCGGATCAAGCCGTGTACGTCGCCGCCGCCGTGGGCAGCGACCTCGCCGCGCTCGACGTCGAGCTCGAGCGACTCAAGCGGCGCGGGGCCGAGAGCGTGCAGGACACCGTCGCGTGGACGAGCGGCGCTTCGCCGTTCGCGGTGGCGGAGCATCTCGTGCGCGGCGACCTCGCGCCCGCGCTGGCGGGGATCGAGGCGCTCTTCCGCTCCGGAACGCAGAAGAGCGACGGCTCGCGCGAGGTCGAGCCGGCGGCGATCGTCGCGATGCTCTCCGGCAGCGTCCGCAACAAGCTGCGGCAGACCGTCGCGCTCGCCGAGGGCGAGTCCCCGGGCGGGATGGCGCCGCGTGCCCGCGAGGAGCTCGAAGCGCGCGTCCGGCTGCGCTCCAGCGCGAGCTGGAGGCGGATGCAGGAGGAATTCGCGGCGCTGGAGCGCAGCGCGCGCATGGGCGCGACCGTGGACGCGAACGATCTGGCGGGCTTCGCGCTGCGCTGGCGTTCGGACTCGCCGTTGTCGACGCGAGCGCGTGCGACCAGAATGCCGCGATGAAGTCGGCGAAGGAGGGGGCCGCGCGCATCCGCCGACTGTCGGAGCGCGTGCAGAACCAGATCGCGGCGGGCGAGGTCGTCGAGCGGCCCGCGTCGGTGGTGAAGGAGCTCGTCGAGAACGCGATCGACGCCGGCGCGGCGCGCATCCAAGTCGATCTCGAGGAAGGCGGCTCGCGACTGATCCGCGTGATCGACGACGGCGGCGGCATGCCGCGCGAAGACCTCGAGATGGCGTTCGTGCCGTTCGCGACCAGCAAGCTCTTCGAAGTCGCCGATCTCGAGCACATCGCGTCGCTCGGCTTCCGCGGCGAGGCGCTCGCGTCGATCGGCGCGATCTCGCGCTGCCGGATCTTCTCGCGGCAGGCCGATTCGGCGACGGGATGGTCGATCGAGAACACCGGCGGCACGATCGGCCCGCCGCAAGAGGCAGGCGGTCCGGTCGGCACGGTGGTCGAGGCGCGCGACCTCTTTTTCAACGTTCCGGCGCGCCGCCATTTCCAGAAGCGCGCGTCGACCGAGCTCGCGCACGCCCTCGACGTGGTGCAGCGCATCGCGCTGGCGCACGAGCGCATCGGGTTCGTCGCGACCCATGACGCGCGGCGCGTGTTCGACGTCGAGGCGGCGATGGACCTGCGAGCGCGCATCCGTCGCGCGTTCGGCTCGGATCTCGCGGACGCTCTCGCTCGCGTCGAAGCGCGCGACGGCGACGTCGTGCTCGAAGGCTTCGTGGCGCCGCCGCGCTTCTCGCGCTCGGACAGCTCGCGCCAGATGTGGTTCCTGAACGGGCGCTCGCTGAAGGACCGCGTGCTGATCCGCGCGCTCAAGGAAGGCTACCGCGGGTTCATGCTCGACGGCCGGCAGCCGGTCGCGTTCCTCTCCCTGCGCATGGACCCCGCGCGCGTCGACGTCAACGTGCACCCGTCCAAGTCCGAGGTGCGCTTTCGCGACGAGCGCCGTCTGTTCGGCTTCGTCGTGAACGCGTTGCGCTCGGCGCTCGCGGGATCGGACCTGGCGACGCCGGGCGCGCGTCTGATCGAGACCGCGGCGCGCCGTGAGACCGCGGAGCGCCGCGAGCACACGCTGTATCCGCCGAGCCGCGCGCCCGCGTTCCGCGAAGTGCGCGAGGCGCCGGCCGTGTTCGACGTGCCGCGTGCGCCCTCGCCGGTCGCGCCTCCGGCTCCGCCTGCGATCGCGCCCGTCGCTCTCGATGCGCCGGGCGGTCCGTATCTGCAGATCGCGCGCACGTACCTCGTCCGCCCGCTCGCCGACGGCTTCGAGGTCGTCGACCAGCACGCGCTGCACGAGCGCGTGACGTTCGA
Organism: uncultured Planctomycetaceae bacterium; assembly: GCA_964592795.1. GTDB lineage: Bacteria > Planctomycetota > UBA1135 > UBA1135 > JANLUN01. Next base: position 2,915 of record CAZQHA010000450.1, read on the forward strand.
AGCGCTGCTCGCCGACCTGCGCGCGGGCAGGATCGAAGTGCAGCGCTACCTCGTCCCCGAGCTCGTCGAGAAGAGCCGCGCCGAGGTCGCGCTCGTCGCGGGCGAAGCGGAGCTCTTGAAGAAGATCGGCGTGGAGGTCGCCGCCTTCAGCGACACGACGCTCGCGATCCACGGCCTGCCCGCCCGCCTCGCCCGTCCCGACGTGCGCAGGCTCGTCGACGACCTGGTCGCGCTGTTCGAGGACAGCCGCGATCCGTCCGCGGAGAAGCTGCTCGAAGCCGCGCTGCACCGGGCCGCGTGCCGATCCTCGGTGATGGCGGGAGACGCGCTCTCGAGCGAGGAGATCCGCTCGCTCTTCGAGCGCGGCGCGCGCCTCGAATCGGACCAGACCTGCGTCCACGGACGGCCGACGCGCGTGCGCTTCACGCTGCCGGACCTCGAGAAGGCGTTCCAGCGTCGCTAGGGAACGAAGTCCGCGGGTGCGAGCGGCGCGCGCAGGTTCGCCTTGCCCGCGAGCACGTAGATATCCGAGCTCGGCTCGGTGCGGAACGCCATCGGGCGCCGGCCCGGCTCGGTCTCGAACACGCGGATGTGGTGGGGGACCACGAAACCGTCGAGCGGCTGGAACTTGTCGAGCGCGATGAACAGCGTGTTGTCCGCGATCTCGCTCTTCGCCGTCGCGTCGTGCAGGAGCGCGAACACGACGCGCGAGCTCTCGCGGTCGATGCCGAGCGCGACGCGCACGAGGCCCTGCGGCGCGCTCTTCGACGTACCCTTCTTCCGCTGCAGCTGGAAGTCGGGGCTCACGACGTCGAGCCACACGCACTGAGCGGCGCGGGCGCTCGAGCTCGCGGGCAGCCCGACGGGGACCGCCGCGCGCATCGCGAGCGACGCGATGCGCAGCGAGCG
>CAZQHA010000451.1:0-3822 GCA_964592795.1 uncultured Planctomycetaceae bacterium
CGGGCGACGAGCTCGATGTACGCGACGCGCGCGTCGGGATCGCCGGCGGACTTGCGCGCGTGCGAGCGCTCCGCGCCGGTCATGCGCAGGAGCTCGGACACGTAGAAGCGCAGGTCGGATGCGCGCGACGCGCGACGCTCGTCCGCCGGGCGATCGGTCGCGGGCACCGCGCACGTCGCCGTCGAGAGCGCCGCGCCGGCCGCGAACGCGTCGAGGTCCGCGGGCGAGAGCAGCACGAGCTCCGTCGACCAGGCTTCGAGAGATTCCGCGGCTTCCGCGAGCGGCACCGCGCGCAGCTCGAGCGTCGAGCGCGCGTGCGCGACCTGCGCGATCGGGTGCCCGCGCCGGAAGTCGCGGTAGCTGAACTCGACCTGGTAGACGTCCTCGTCGCGCACGAGCTCGCGGCCGCCCCTCGCGAGGATGCGACCGCGGTGGTACGGCACGACCTTCGACGAGCGCATCAGGCTCGCGGCCTGCGATCCCCACACGTCGTGCTCGACGATCTGGATCTGCGCCAGACGCACGACGAGCACCAGGAGCCCCGCGAACACGAGCGCGACGAGCGGCCCGAATCGACGCTGCGCTACCACCGGCGCCTCCGCAGCGGCGTCAATCCCGGCAAGCGCGCGAAGAACGGCCCCGCGCAGAGCGCGAGCAGCGCGGAGGTGATCCCGGCCGGCCACGCGAGCAGGACCGGCGGCGTCCCCGTGAGCTCGCTCGTGCGCACGCCGTGCACGAGGATCAGCCAGCCGTCGAACGCGACGACCAGCACTCCGCACACGAGCGCGCGCGACACCGGGCCGGTCAGCTCGACGACCGAGCGCGCGAGCAGCGCCAGCCCGACGATGCCGAGGAACCCCGCGAGCAGCGCGACGCCCGGCTCCGCGCTCACCGTGATGCGCGCGATCGCCGCGCACAGCGCGAGCAGCGGCGCGTCGCGCGCCTCGAGCTGCGCGACGAGGCTCAGGACCAGCACGAGGCCGAGGTCGGGCATCCAGCGCGCGAGCGACGTCTCCGCGCCGAGCACGCCCTGCAACGCGAAGAGCCACACCGCCCACACGGTGAAGAGCAGCCACGCAGTGGCGCGCAGCCACATCACGGCCGAGGTCCTTCCTTCGGCGCGCACAGGACGCGCACGTGGCGCAGCGCGGACACCGGATCGGGCGTGCGCACGGACAGGACGACGCTGCCGCGCCGGCGCTGCAGTCGCGCGCTGCCGATCACCAACCCGGGCGGGATGTCGCGCTCCCCCGAGCCCGTGAAGAGCATCGCCTCGACGTCGTCGCCGGCGCTCGACGAGGCCGCGAACGGCGACACCGCGGCGTCCCAGCGCAGGCGCAGCGTTCCGTCGCTGCGATCGCGGCCGACGGCGACCATGCGACCCAGCGCGATCGCGTGCGACGCGCCGGTCTCGTCGCGCACCTCGGCCAGCACGCTGAGCGCGAGGCCTGGATCACCGAGCAGCGCGACGTCGGAGGTGAACCGTCCGGCGCGCGTGACGAGACCGACGAGGCGCGCGCCGAGGGCGATCGCGGATCGATCCGACACGCCGTGCGCGGTCCCCGCCGCGAGCTTGCGCCCCTCGCGCCAGAACGACGGATCTCCGGCCAGCACGAGCTCGCTCGCGATCCAGTTCTCGACGTCGAATCGTCCTTGAAGGAGCTCGGGCGCCGGCGTCTTGCGGCCCGCGGGACACAGCACGACGACCTGCGACAGACCGCTCGCGTAGTCGAGCGCCGCGCGCACCGAGAGCACGGGCACGCCGTGCACGCGGTAGCTCGTGAGCTCGCCGAGCCGGTAGCCGTCCGCGAGGCGCGGGTACGTCTCGACGAGCGCCGACTCGGACTCGTGCACGCGCACGGCGCCGGAAGCGATCGATCGATCGCTCGGGACGTGCGCGGCGAGGAAGAGCTCCGTCGAGTCGTCGTCGGGCGGCGGTGAGATCCCGCCGACGACGAGGTCAGCGCCCTCGACGCGCGCCCCGACGCGGAACGACGCGCCGGTGACCAGCGCGACCGTCGCCTCCCCCGGCACCGATGGGTCGAGCCGCGCGATGCGCCCGACGTACGCGTCGCGGCACACGACCGGCATGCCGATCTCGACCGATGCCTCGGGCGAGAAGCGGATCACGATCGTCTCGAGCGCAGGATCGGGGTCGACGACCTGCGCTTGGATCAACCCGCGTCCCGTGCGCAGCGCCGGGTCCGCGGGCAGCGCGGACGCGCGCTCGGCCGCGAGCAGCGCGAGGCTCGCGTCGTGCTCCGCGTCCGCTCGCGAGACGACGCTCTCCTCGGCGGCGCGCACGCTCTGCGCGGACAGGGCGCGCAGCGGCAACACGAGGTGCGCGAGGACGCGCCCGGGGATCGAGAGGCACTCGAACGCGTCCTCGACGCGCGGCTCGGGTCGCAGCGACAGCGCCGCCAGCGCCAGACAGAGGACCAAGTACAGAGTTCGCGATCGCGACATCGCGCAACGCCCCTCGCTCGCGTTGCGATGCGAGCGGCGCGCGCCCGCGCGGCTAACCTAGCTCGCTCGAACGGCCGAGGACAGACCGCTCAGTCGTCCTCGTCGGAGGAGAGGACGCGCGCGAACACGTCGAGCTTGTCGAGGAAGACGCCCGTGCCTCGAGCGACCGCGGTCAGCGGATCGTCCGCGACGCGCGCCGGCACCGAGAGCGTGTCGCCGATCGCGTCACCGATGCCGTAGAGGAGCGCGCCGCCCCCGCAGATCGTGACGCCGGTGTCGCACAGGTCGGCGGCGATTTCCGGCGGCGCTTCCTCCAGCACGCCGCGCACCGCCTCGCAGATCTGGCGCACGGGGTGGCTGAACGCGTCGCGGATCTCGATCGAGGTCACGGTCGTGCGCCGCGGCAGGCCCGTGATGCTGTCGCGGCCCTTCACCTCCATCGAGAGCTCCTGCTCCATCGGCCAGGCCGAGCCGATGGTGAGCTTGACACGCTCCGCGGTCTGCTCGCCGATGAGCAGATTGTGCTGCCGGCGCAGGTGGTTGATGATCGCCTCGTCGAACTCGTCGCCCGCGACGCGCAGCGACGTCGACACGACCATGCCGGCCAGCGCGAGGACCGCGATCTCGGTCGTCCCGCCGCCGATGTCGACGATCAGCGAGCCGTGCGCCTCGGTCACCGGCAGATCGAGCCCGATGCCGGCCGCCATCGGCTCGTCGATCAGGAAGACGCGCCGCGCGCCGGCGCGCTCGGCGGAGTGGATGACCGCGCGGCGCTCGACGGCGGTGATGCCGACCGGGACCGCGATCACGACCTGCGGCTTCACCCAGTTGCGGCCTTCGTGGACCTTCGTGATGAAGTAACGGAGCATCTTCTCCGTCACGTCGAAGTCGGCGATCACGCCGTTGCGCAGCGGGCGGATCGCTTGGATGTTGCCGGGCGTCTTGCCGAGCATCGACTTCGCGGCGTTGCCGACCGCGAGGCCGTCGAGCAGCACTTCGCCGGTGTCCTTCTTGACCGCGACGACGCTCGGCTCGTTGAGGATGATCCCGCGCCCGCGTACCGAGATCAGCGTATTCGCCGTGCCGAGGTCGATACCCATATCGACGGAGAAGCGACCGAGCGCCCACTCCAACGGCTTGAACACGCTGCTCATGCACTCCCCTCCGAATCGCGCGCATCGACGCGCGCGCACTGCAACGTCTTTACAGCGGGCCGCAGTCTACAGGCGGGGGGGGAGGGATCAAGGCGCGTTGACCGGGCGGTCGGCGCCGAGAGCGCGCTCGTCACGACGTCGCATTGCGCCGCGTACGGAGTCAGGTGTTCTTCCACCGGGTCCGCGGCGGACCCGGTGGAAG
>CAZQHA010000452.1:0-3819 GCA_964592795.1 uncultured Planctomycetaceae bacterium
AGGATAAAGCCGCCATTTGCTAAATCATGTGAGCGGCATCCCTGCGAGGCTGGCAAACTTGCCCGGAGCTTGACCGGAACGGGTCCGATTTCGGCCCTCGCGATTTCGGGGGTCAACCCGCTCGAAACGGCTCTGGCGAGGGCGGCAGAGCCGATTTCCGACCTGACCGCGGTCAAGTTTGCGGTCAAGTTCGGACCTCCCCGGTCAAGTTTGCCGCACGCCCGCTCCAAACTTGCCCGGAGCTTGTCCGATGGTTGACCGACTTTCACTGCGGCAGCGCGCTGAGAGTGCATGTTCCGACTTGCAGCGAAGTGCGTAGACGCTACTCTTCGCTCAACGCTCGGCGCACACTTCCAAGCCCACGTCCAAGGCACCGCGCGGACCTGATCTCGGTTCGTCGTTTCAAAAGGACTTCGGCATGGAACTCAACACCCTGGCGGTGGAGTGGGTCTCGATCGACCGGCTCCACTTCAATCCCGCCAACCCGCGCCACAACGAAGACGCTGTCCCGCACGTCGCGGCTTCCCTGCGCCGCTTCGGCTGGCAACAGCCGCTCGTCGCGAGGCCGAGCGGCGAAGTGATCGCTGGCAACACGCGCCTCAAGGCCGCGCAGTCGCTTGGGATGCGCGAGGTGCCTGTCGTGCGCTTCAAGGGCTCTGACCTTGACGCGACGGCCTACGCGATTGCGGACAACCGCACGCACGAGTTCGCGACCTGGGACGAGCCGGCCCTCGCCAAGCTCCTCGACGAGCTGCGCCGCGAGGATTCGCTCGAAGGCGTCGGCTACGACCCCGCCGACATCGACCGGTTGCTCGCCGAGCTCGACGCGAACGCGCCGCGCGAGGTCGACGATCAGGGGCCGGAGGAGCCGCCCGAGAAGCCCGTGACACGCCTTGGCGATCTGTGGACGCTTGGCAGTCACCGGCTCTTGTGCGGCGACTCGACGAACGCCGCGGATGTCGCGCGCCTGATGGCCGGGGAGAAGGCCGCGCTGCTCGCCACCGACAGTCCCTACGCCGTCGGCTACGACGGGATGAACCGCCCAAGCCACGACGGCAAACCCTCGGGCAAGGACTGGTCGGCGCTCTACCACGAGACCGACATCAAGGACCTCGGCGCCTTCCTCGACGGCGTCTACAGCGCGTGCCTGCCGCACGTTGCCGAGGACGCGGCGATGTACCTGTGGTTCGCGCACGTCCAGCATCCGGCGATCGCGGCGACCTGGGAGCGACACGACATCCTGTTTCACCAGGTGCTTGTGTGGGTGAAGCCCTGCGCGACGTTTGGGCACAGCTACTACCGCTGGCGCCACGAGCCGTGTGCGTTCGGCTGGCGGCGCGGCCACAAGCCCGAGCACGGCAACGCCCAGCTCGAGACGGTCTGGGAGGTCGACTGGGACGGCAAGGCGCGCATCACGACCTTCCATCCGACCTCGAAGCCACCGCGGCTCTTTGAGATCCCGATGGAGCAGCACACGAAGTCGGGCGCCATCGTGCTCGAGCCCTTCAACGGCTCGGGCTCGCAGTTGATCAGCGCCGAGAAGCTTGGCCGCCGTTGCCGTGCGATCGAGATCCAGCCGGCCTTCGTGGACGGCACGATCGCGCGCTTTGAGAAGGCAACGGGCATGAAAGCGACCCTCGACGGCAATAGCTTCGAGCGAGTGAAGCATGAGCGAGGTGTCGCATGAATCGCGCGAAGCAAGGCGATGCGGAGCGCGTGCTTGCGCGTCTGCGCTCTTGGGACCCGATCATCGAGGCAATCGCATGTGCGCCGATCAGCACGCGCGAGCAAGCGATGTCCACTGTGATCCTCACGACGCGCCTTGAGCGCGCTTGCCAAGCACACGACTGGGATGAGGCCGAACGGCTGATACTCGACCTCGCTGCCGAGGTCGCGCGCGCAAACGGGGGTCTAGCATGAACCGCAAGCTTCCCCCCGAAGCCTTCGACTACTACCTCTCTCTGGGCCTGGCCCGCAGCTACCAGGCGGTGGCTGAGAAGTACGGCGTCTCCAAGGTCGCGGTCACCAACCTCGCGACCAAGGAGCAGTGGCAAGAGCGCATCGCGCGCATCGAAGCCAAGGCTCGCGAACAAGGCGAGAAGAAGGCGATCGAGACGCGTGAGGAGATGAACGAGCGCTTCTTGAGGGTCTGGCAGGTTGTCGAGCGTCGGGCACTGGAGGGCTTGCGCAACTTCACCTTCGACTCGGCCATCGATGCAGCCCGTGCGCTCGATCTCGCCACGAAGAACGCGCGCCTGATCCGCGGCGAGCCGACCGAGCGGACCGAGAGCGTCGAGCAGATCATCAGGCGCGAGTATGAGCGCTGGTTGAAGCCGGTAGACGATGACGGGGAGCAGCCAAGCGGCGACAGGGGAGCGAGCGGTGGCGACCAAGCTGCGTGAGCTCGATAAGCGCGCGCTGTTTGCGGATCTCGGCTACGCGCCGCACGCGGGGCAGCTCGAGATCCACATGAGCCGGGCGCCGCGGCGCGTCGTCGCATGCGGCGTGCGGTGGGGGAAGACGCTCGCCTCGGCGATGGAGGGACTCGCTGCCGCGCTGCAGCCCGCTGAGCGCTCGGTCGGTTGGGTCGTCGCGCCGACCTATGATCTCGCCGATCGCGTCTTCCGCGAGATCGAGCTTGGCGCGATGAAGCACCTGCGCCACCGCATCCTGACGGTCAAGGAGAACGAGCGTCGCATCGTGCTGCGCAACCTCGCCGGTGGCACTAGCGAGATCCGCGGCAAGTCCGCCGACAACCCGGTCTCCTTGCTTGGCGAAGGTCTCGACTGGCTGATCGTCGACGAGGCCGCGCGCTTGAAGCCCGCGATCTGGCAGTCGCACCTCTCGCAGCGCCTGATCGACAGGCAGGGCTGGGCGTTGATGATCTCGACGCCGCGAGGAAAAGGATGGCTCTTTGATTTGTTTCGCCGCGGCCAAGGAAGCGATCCCGGCTACAAGAGCTGGAACTGTCCTTCGTGGACGAACCCGCTGCTTGATGCCGAGCTGATCGAGGAAGAGCGCCTGCGGCTGCCCGAGCGCGTCTTCAAGCAGGAGTATGGCGCCGAATTCCTCGAAGGGTCGGGAGCGGTCTTCCGCTACGTGCGCGAAGCGGCAAGCGGCGAGTTCGAGGAGCCCAAGCGGGACGCGGTCTACTTTGCCGGCCTCGATCTGGCGAAGGTCGAAGACTTCAGCGTGCTGACGATCCTCGACCGCTCGCGTCGCGTGGTGTTCGTCGACCGCTTCCATCGCCTTGACTGGGCGCTGCAGGTCCAGCGCGTGAAGGCCGCCTGCGAGCGCTTCAACCGCGCACGCGTCTACGTGGACACGACGGGCGCGGGCGAGCCCGTCTTCGAGTCCCTGATGGGCGCGCGGGTCAACGTGGTCGCCTATCCCTTCACCGCGCGCAGCAAGGACGACCTTGTCAAGAACCTCGCCATGCTGCTCGAGCAACGCAAGATCGTCCTGCCACGCGTCGAGCTCTGGCCGGTCGGCATCGACGAGCTCGAAGCCTTCGAGTACTCGGTGACTGAAGGCGGCCACGTCAAGACGGGCGCGCCAGGCGGAATGCACGACGATTGCGTGATGTCGCTCGCGCTCGCCGCCTGGCACCTGCGCGACGATGCGCCCAGGATTCCCAACTTCCGCCGTTGCGATCTGTAGTGAGCAACAGCCGTCGCAAGTGCGCGGCCAGTGCCCGACGAGCTGTGCGCGGGACAACTAGTGACGCAAGACTTCATACTGCCTACGACGATCCTAGCTAAATAGCGGCCGAAGCACTTCGTCAGGGCGCGCTGACAATTGAACGCCTAGGTGGCGTTG
>CAZQHA010000453.1:0-3815 GCA_964592795.1 uncultured Planctomycetaceae bacterium
GTACGCGCCGATGCTGTCGTCGAGTGACACGCGCACGGTCGCGAAGACCCTGAACCTGGGCCTCGCCGAAGTGCCGTGGGGGACGCGCGCGGTCTACCGCTTCCTGCAGAAGAGCCAGCCGTTCTGGAAGCTGCTCGGCGCGCACCGCGTGTGGTCGTCGATCATCCGCGTGCCGATCACGTTCCCGCCGCAGAAGTTCAAGAACGGCACGTTGCTCTCGGGCATGTGCGTGCCCGATCTGCAAGGGACGCAGGGCTCGTTCTCGTTCTACTCGACCAAGCCGCGGCCGAAGGGCGCGCACATCGGCGGCCAGCAGTACCAGATCGGGATCCGGGGCGATCGCGTCGAGTCGAAGCTGACGGGCCCGCACGGCAAGGACGGCCATCCGATGAAATCGCCGTTCAGCGTCGAGCTCGACCGCGCGAAGCGCAAGGTGCGCATCACCGTCGACAAGGAGACGGTCGAAGTCGGCGCGCAGGAGTACACGCCCTGGATGACGATCCCGTTCGACGGGATCACCGGCATCGCGCGCTTCTACGTGCAGACGTGGGACGACAGCGGCTTCGAGCTCTACGTCACGCCGATCAACATCGATCCGGACAAGCCGGCGATGCCGATCTCGCACCCGTTCGTGTACGCGATCTACCTCGCGAAGCTGCACGGGCCGTACGCGACGCTCGGCCTGGCGGAGGACACGTGGGCGCTCAACGAGCGCGTGATCGACGAGGACGCGTTCCTGAAGCAGTCGTGGCTGATCTTCGAGGAGCGCAAGAAGCAGCTCTGGGACGTGCTCGACAAGACGAAGAAAGGCTTCGTCACCGTCGTGTTCGACACGTCCGATCGCATCAGCCACATGTTCTATCGCACGCTCGATCCGACGCACCCGGCGAACGCGGGCAAGGAAGTCGATCGCTACAAACGGGTGATGCCCGAGATGTACGGGAAGATGGACCAGCTGATCGGCGAGGTCCGCACGAAGCTCGGCGACGACGCGAACACGGTGCTGATGGTGATCTCCGACCACGGGTTCACGAACTTCCGGCGCGGCGTCAACCTGAACACGTGGCTGAAGCAGAACGGCTACCTCGTGCTGAAGGAGGGCAGCGAAACGTCGCCCGACTGGTTCGCGAAGGTCGACTGGTCGAAGACGAAGGCGTTCACGCTCGGATTGACGGGCCTCTTCATCAACCGCGTCGGCCGCGAGCGCGAGGGCATCGTCGCGAAGAACGAGCTCGATGCGCTCTCCCGCGAGCTCAAGACGAAGCTCGAAGCGCTGCGCGACCCGGCGACGGACGAGCCCGTCATCAAGGAAGTGTTCCTGACGCGCAGCGTTCACAGCGGTCCGTACGCCGACGCCGCGCCGGAGCTCTTGATCGGCTACCACAAGGGTTATCGGCACTCGTGGGACTGCGCGACCGGCTCCGTGTCGACCGAGGTGTTCACCGACAACACGAAGTCGTGGTCCGGGGATCACTGCGTCGATCCGCGCCTCGTGCCGGGCGTGTTCTGGTCGAACCGCAAGGTCGCGACCGACAAGCCCGCGTTGATCGACCTCGCCCCGACGATCCTCGACCTGTTCGGCGTGCCGATCCCCGCGTACATGCAGGGCCGTCCGCTGTGGGGCGCCGAGTCGACGCCCCGCACCGGCGCGAGCTCGCCGGCACGGGAAGCGTCGCTCGAGGGAGCGCGTACGTGAGGCTGCCGCGCTGGACCGTGTGGCCCGCCCTCGCGGTGCTCGCGGCGCTGATGCTCCCTGCGATTCCCGGCAAGCTCGACGACCCGTCGCGATCCGGCGCGGATGCGGGGCAACCGACGCAACACAAGAAGACCGTCGTGCTCGGCATCGACGGCATGGATCCCGACATCCTGCGCGAGACGGTCGCGAAGTACCCCGAGCGCATGCAGAACTTCGCGCGCCTCATCGCGGAAGGCGGGATCACCGAGCTCGGAACCTCGACGCCTCCGCAGAGCCCCGTCGCGTGGTCGAACTTCATCACCGGCCGCGATCCGGGCGGTCACGGCATCTTCGACTTCATCCACCGCGATCCGAAGACCCGCGACGTGGCGACCTCGACGACGAAGACGTCGGAGGGCTCGCACATCGCGCTCTTCGGCGACTGGCAGTTCCCGATCGGCGGCGAGAGCACGAGCAACCGCAGCGGCCGCGCGTTCTGGCAGATCCTCGCCGACCACGGCGTGCCCGCCGACATCTGGCGCATGCCCGCGAACTTTCCGGTCGAGCCCGCGCTCGGGCTCTCGTTCTCCGGGATGATGACCCCGGCGCTCGACTCGGCGTACGGTCAGTACACCTTCTACACGACGAATCCTCCGGCGCGCAGCGCGGTCGGCGAAGGCAAGATCGTTCCCGTGCGCGAGTACGTGCAGGGCCTCATCGAGACGACGATCTCGGGCCCGCCGCAGCTCTTCAAGAAGAGTGGCGGGAGCGCGACCGTCCCGCTGCGCATCTACATCGATCGCGCCGCGGCCGCCGACGACGGCAACGTCCCGGGAGCGGTCGCGATCGACACGGGCAGCGAGCGGATCGTCCTCCGTCCTGGGGAATGGAGCCGTTTCACGCAGCTCACGTTCTCTCTCCTTCCCATGGGGATGATGGACGTCAGCGGCGTCGTGCGCTTCTACCTGCGGCGCATCGAGCCCGACTTCGAGCTGTACGCGTCGCCCGTGAACATCGATCCGCTCTCGCCCGTCACGCCGGTGTCGAGCCCCGAGGAGGCGAGCGCGGAGCTCGCGAGCGCGATCGGCATCTACTACACGCAGGGCATGCCCGAGGACGTCAACGCGCTGAAGGAGCTCGCGCTGACCGACGAGGAGTTCATGGCGCAATCGGAGCTCGTCCACCGCGAGGGGTTGCGCATGCTCGACTACGCGCTCGACGAGTACCTCGATGGCGGACAGGGCGGCCTGCTCTTCTTCTATTTCTCGGGCGTCGACTTGTGCAGCCACATGATGTGGCGCCACTTCGACGAGGCGCATCCGATCCACGACGCGAAGTTCGCCGCGGCCGACTCGTCGCGCTGGTCGCATCGTCCGGGGAGCACCTGGAAGGACGTGATCCACGACCTGTACTTGCACATGGATCCCGTGCTCGGACGCGTGCGCGAGCGCATCGGCGAGGACGCGCTCTTGATCGTGATGAGCGACCACGGGTTCGCTCCGTACCGGCGCGTGTTCAGCTTGAACACTTGGCTCTTGGAGAACGGCTATCTCGTGCTGAAGCCGGGCGAGACGAAGGAGCTCCCGCGCGACGATCCGAGCTTCAAGCGCGTCTACCTGCGCTCCGCCGTCGATTGGACGAAGACGCGCGCGTACGGCATGGGATTCAACGGGCTCTACTTGAACCTCGCCGGCCGCGAGCTCGACGATCCCGCGACGCCCGAGAGCGAAGCGGGAATCGTGCGGCCTGGCCCGGAAGCGGACGCGCTCGTGCGCGAGCTGAAGGAAAAGCTCGAGGCGATCCGCGACGGCGGGAAGCAGGTCGTGTACCGCTGCGACGTCGCGTCGGAGATCTACCACGGCGAGCGGGCCGGCGAAGCTCCCGACATCCTGGTGGGATACAATGCGGAATACGGGAACTCCGACCAATCGTCCATGGGGCGCATCCCGAACGCGGTGCTGGACGATAATTCGGGCGGAACGTTCAACGGCAACCACCTCATGTCACCCGAGGTCGTCAAGGGCACGCTGCTCACGAACGGAAGAGTCGTCGCCAGCAGCCCGCTGCTCGAGGACCTCACGGTCGAGATCCTGAAGCAGTACGGGATCGGGGCGGAGGCCGGGATGCGTGGCGCTCCGGT
>CAZQHA010000454.1:0-3186 GCA_964592795.1 uncultured Planctomycetaceae bacterium
GTCGGCCTCGACGCCACCGACGTGCTGAAGAATGGCCGCGCGGCGGCGCCGACCAGGACCAATCCGAAGGGACGGCGCGCACGGCACGGCGGCTCGCCGATCTCTACACGACGCTGGGCCGGAGCGACGAAGCCGCGCGCTGGAGCGAGCGCGCGGGCGGGACGCGGTGATCGCCGTGAGCACCGAACGCTCCTTCGGGCACGTCGCCTCCACGTACCACGCGTTCCGGCCGCGCTACCCGCGCGCGGTGTTCGACGCTCTCGCCGCCGCGGTTCCGCCGCCCCGAAAGCGCGCGGTCGATCTCGGAGCGGGGACGGGGCTCCTCGCGCTCGAGCTGTGCGAGATGTTCGAGTCGGTGACGGCGGTGGAGCCCGACGAGCGCATGCTGTCGGCGTTCCCGAAGTCGCACCCGCGCCTCCTGCGCGTGAACGCGCGCGCGGAGGACGTCTCGACGGCGGCGGGCTCGATCGACCTCGTGACGTGCGGCAACTCGCTGCACTGGATGGATGCGCCCCTCGTGGTCGATCACGCGGCCGAGTGGCTGCGCGACGGCGGCGTGCTCGCGTCGGTGCGTTACGGCCCGCCGCACGCGTTGAACCGCGTCGACGACGTGCTGCAGGAAGAGATGCGCGAGCGCTGGAGGCCGTACGTCAGCGCGCGCCTCCTCGACGAGGAGTACACGCGCCGCAGCGTGCGAGGCTCGAAGCGTTGGAGTCGAGTCGACGTGTCGGAGATTCCGTACGTGGTCGAGCTCACCCCCGCCGAGATCGTCGGGTTCTGCCAGGGCACGTCGTACGGAGCGGCGTACGTGGCGTCGTTGTCGGCGCCCGCGGCGTACCTCGACGGGTTCCGCGCTCGCCTCGAGTCGGCGTCGGGCGGACGCAGCGTCCCGATGGATTTCGGGATCGAGCTGATCCTCGCGCGCCGCGGCGCGTGAGTTTCACGTGAAGCCGCCCACCGGGCGCGGCGGTCGCGCTAGGCTGTGCGACCTCGGTCCGCTCGCTCCACCATTCCTCAGGAGATCCGATCATGGCAGTCAAACCGATTCCCGACGGCTACCACACGGCGACCCCGTACCTCATCGTGAACGGCGGCGTGAAGGCGCTCGAGTTCTACAAGAAAGCGTTCGGCGCGGAGGAGCTCTTCCGCATGCCCGCGCCCGGCGGCAAGATCGGCCATGCCGAGTTCCAGATCGGCGACTCGCGCATCATGCTCGGCGACGAGCATCCCGAGCAGGGCTACAAGGGCCCGAACGCGTTCGGCGGCACGCCGGTCGGCATCATGCTCTACGTCAACGACTGCGACGCGGTGTTCAAGCGCGCGATCCAAGCCGGCGGCAAGGAAGTGAAGCCGATGCAGGATCAGTTCTACGGCGATCGGTCGGGGACGATCACGGATCCGTTCGGTCACTTGTGGACGATCGCGACGCACAAGGAAGACTTGACGCCGGAAGAGATCGGCAAGCGTCACGACGAGTTCGTGAAGAAGATGCAGAAGAAGTAGGCCGCGTCGTTCGCTCTCAGGCGAAGAGCCCCGTGACGGCGACGCCGAGCGCGATCAAAACCGAGCCGACAACGCGCATCGAGCCGGCCGTCTCCTTGAAGACGGTCGCTCCGAGGATCGTGCCGAAGACGACGCTGATCTCGCGCGTCGCGCTGACGTAGCTCGCCTGCACCCCGATCTCCATGACGAAGAGGACGATCGCGTACGCCGCCATCGCGGAGCCGCCGGCGAGGAGCGTCGGCAGCTTGCTCGCGCGCCACTCGGCGACGAGGCCCTTCCAGCCGACGGTCGCGAACGCGGCCGGCGTGAGGTACACGAGCGTCAGCGTCATCGCCAGGTACGTGTAGAGCAACGACGGCGCGTGCCCGACGCCGGCCTTGTCGATCGCGGTGTAGAGCGAGATGCACAGGCCCGCGAGTAATGCCCAGCGCGTCGCCGACTCCTTGAGCGCGGCGCGGACGCGATGCCGCGTGTCGCCGCGCCGCAGGTTGACCACGCAGAGGCCGGCGACGATCAAAGCGATGCCGACCGCGCCGACGGTGCTCGGGTAGTCGCTCAAGGCGATCGCCGTCCACACGCACACGAGGAGCGGCGCCACGCCGCGCGCGAGCGGATAGACGAGCGACAGGTCGCCGGTCTTGTACGCGCGCGCGATCGAGAGGTAGTAGAGCGTCTCGAAGACCGCGCTGACCGCGAGCAGCACCCACACGAGCGCGGGCAGCTCGCGCCACATGAGGATCGGCACCGGCAGGAAGAGCACCGCCGCCCACAGCCACATCCACCACAGGAACGACATGCGGTCGCGCGCCCGCTTGAGCAGGACGTGCTGCACGACGTGCAGGAGCGCCGAGGAGAGGACGAGCCCGAGTGCGAGCGCGCTCACGCGGTCTCCACGAGATTCGAAGCGCGCTCGCGCAGATGGCCGGCGCAGGCCGCGAGGAGCCGCTCGACGTCGGCGCGAGAGAGATCCCCCATCACGGCGATGCGGAAGATCTCGGCCGCGAGCGTGCCCTGGCCCGCGTAGATGACGAAGCCCGCGCGCTTGAGCGCGTCGTGCAGGCTCGGATAGTCGCAACCGGCCGGCAGGCGATACGACGTCAGCACCGCCGACGACGGCTCTTCGATCGGGAGCAGCGGGCGCACGCCGAGCGCGCGCAAGCCGTGGAAGACGCGCTCGCTCAGCGAACGGTAGTGAGCGTGACGCGCGCGCCAGCCGCCCGACTCGGCGAGCTCGCGCAGCGCCTCGTCCAACGCTTGGCACGCGGGCACCGCCTGCGTGAACGCCGTGGAGCCGCGCTCCTGCTCGACGTGGTGGCGGAAGAGATCGAGGTAGACGCTCGTCGCGCCGCTCGCGCGCGTGGTGAGCGCGCTCTTCCGCGCCAGCACGAACGCGACGCCCGGCGCGCCGTGCAGGCACTTGTTGGCGACGCCCGCGACGGCCTCGAGGTTCCACGCGTCGAACTCGATCGACTCGCCGCCGAAGCTCGAGATCGCGTCGAGGAGGAGCGGCACGCCGCGCCGCCGACACAGCGCACCGAGCGCGCCGATGTCGTTCAGCCGTCCAGTCGTCGTCTCGTGGTGGACCGCGAGGACGTGCGTGATCGCCGGCTCGGTCGCGAGCAGTCGCTCGACCGCGGCGAGATCCATCGGCTCGCCGAACGAGGATCGAGCGGAGAGCGCGGT
>CAZQHA010000454.1:3196-3813 GCA_964592795.1 uncultured Planctomycetaceae bacterium
CGAGCATCGCCGCCATGCGCTCGCCGTAGAAGCCGTTGACGACGACGATCGCGCGGCCGCCGCGCGGCACGAGCGAGCCCACCATCGCCTCGACCGCGGCGGTGCCCGACCCCGTGATCAACACGGCGGAATGGCTCGCCGACGCGCCGTCGTACACGCTCGCGAGTCGCCGGCGCAGATCGTCCTGCAACGCGGTGAACTCGGGCTCGCGGTGGCAGAGGTCCGGCCGCGTGAGCGCCGCGCGCACGCGCGACGTGAGCGTCACCGGTCCGGGGTTGAGCAGCTTGAGCGTCATGGCCTTCACCCTCACGCCGGAACGGCCGACGTCCTCGTGAGCCACGCGCGGAAGCGCCGCGCCACTTCCGCCGGCGTCTCCGCGGGGCGCGGCAGCTTGACGTTTTCGTCGGGACGGATCTTGACGTGCACGAACGAGAACTCGTCGCCGCTCGCGCGGAGGATCCGCTCGAGATCCGCGACGGTCGGTGCGCGGTGCACGGCCGGATAGCCGCAGGCGTGCGCGACGAGCGCGAGATCCGTCGTGTCCGCGACCGTCGACTGCCCGCCCGTCGACTCGTGGCGCTCGTTGTCGAGCAGGACGTGCACGAGATTCTTCGGCC
>CAZQHA010000455.1:0-3811 GCA_964592795.1 uncultured Planctomycetaceae bacterium
GGTCGCTTCCAGATGCACAGCATCGCGCTGCCGAGCGCGAGCTCGGACCCCAGCGCACCGGCGGCGGACGGAGCGAGCTCGACCGGCGGCGCGATCCAGGGTGCCTTCGTCGCGGACGGGCTCGTGGACGTGGCCGGAGGTTCTCCGTTGCGAGCTTCCTCGGTTCCGATCAACGGCTTCCTCTACCGATTGAGCAAGAGGCTCTTCGTCGACTACCAAACCGGCAACGTCGGCGTGAACACGCTGACGCCGCAGGCGAAGCTCGACGTCGCGGGAGTGATCTTGGCGCGCAGCGGCGTGAGGTTCCCCGACGGCACGCTGCAGCTCACGGCGGGCGGCGGCGGCGGCGTCGGTCCTCAAGGTCCTCCGGGCCCGGCCGGTCCTGCGGGACCCGCCGGTCCCGCGGGTCCGCAGGGGCCTGCGGGATCGACGGGCCCGGCCGGTCCGGTGGGCACCGCGGGCCCGGTCGGACCCGCCGGTCTCCAGGGGCCGGCCGGATTGATGGGCCCCGCGGGTCCGGACGGTCCCGCCGGCCCGCCCGGCCCTCAGGGTCTCCAAGGCGACCCGGGCCCGATCGGTCCGCGTGGTCCCGCCGGTCCCGCAGGTCCGGGCGATCTCAAGCTCTTGAAGCCCGCGCCGGACGAAACGCTGGCGAGCAGCACGACGCTCCAAGACGACGACCACCTGCTCTTCGCGGTCGCGACGGGAGAGTCGTGGATCTTCGACCTGCTCTTGATCGTCAGCGGCAGCACGAGCGGCGACATCAAGCTCGCGTTCACGGCGCCGGCCGGCTCCACGCTGCGCTGGGGCGCGATCGGCGAGAACGCCTCGATCTTGAGCACGAGCCCGGACTGGAACGTCGTCACGGCGAGCGGGACGAGCCTGCCGTTCGACATCCAATCGGGTCCGACCTACATCCGCGTCCGCGGGGTCGTCGTCGCCGACGACAACGGCAACGTGCAGCTGCAGTGGGCTCAGAACAGCTCCAACGCGACGGCGACGGTCGTGCAGCAGCTCAGCTACTTGCAAGCCAGCAAGCTCTGATCGCGACGTTCTAGAGTTGGCAGGGCGGCGGAGGAACGAGGCTCATCCGCCGCCCGTGCTCAAGTGCTCGCGGATGAGCTGCGCGAGCTCGCGGCCGATGCCGCGGATGCGCGCCACGTCCTCGATGCTCGCCTGACGCACGCCTTCGACGCTGCCGAACGCCTCGATCAACGCGCGCCGCTTCTTCGGCCCGACGCCCGGGATCGAATCGAGCTGCGAGCGGATTCTGCCGCGCTCCTTGCGGTGGTACGTGATCGCGAAGCGGTGCGCTTCGTCCCGGATGCGCTCGAGCAAGTGGCGCGCGGCGCTGTGCTCGGCGAGCTCGATGGGCTCGGGCTGGTTCGGCAGGAACACGCGCTCGTTCGACTTCGCGAGCCGCCGCTTCCCCACCGTGCGCTCGGACCGCGCCTTCGCCAGGCCGATCATCGCGACGTCCCACGCGCCGGCTTCCTCGCGCGCCTCGAGCGCCGCCGCGAGCTGGCCCGCGCCGCCGTCGATCACGATGAGGTCGGGGAGATCGTCCTCGGCGACGCCGCGCTTCAAGCTGCGCGAGACGACCTCGCGCATCGACGCGAAGTCGTCTTGGCCTTCGACGCCGCGCACTTTGAACCGTCGGTATCCGTCGCGATCGGGATGGCCGGATCGGAAGCGCACGCGGCTCGCGACCAGCGCCGCGCCTTGCATGTTCGACACGTCGAACCCATCGATCACTTCGGGCGCACCTTCGAGCGACAAGAGGCGCGCGAGATCCTCGAGCGCGTCGGCTTCGCTCTTCTCCTCGCGGTCGCGCCGCTCGAGCTCGGTGCGCGCGTTCTCGGTTGCGAGCTCGAGCATGCGCAATCGCTCGCCTTCCTTCGGGACGACGAGCTTCGCGCCGCCCGACGCGGCGATCGACAGCGCCTCCTCCGCGGGCAGCCGCGGCAAGACGATCTCGTCCGGCGCCACGGACACGCGCTGGCCGCGCGATCCGTAGAGCGCCGTGATCACGTCGTGCAGGAGCTGCTCGTCGGAGAGCTCCGAGCGGAAGGCGTGGCTGTGGCTCTCCGCGAGTCGTCGTTCACGGAACGCCAGACGGTGCACGACCGCCTGCGCGCCGCGCCGCGCGAGCCCGAGGACGTCGCGCGCGCGGTCGTCGCGCGGGCGCACCGCCTGGCCAGCGATCGTGCGCCGCAGCGCCTCCAACCGGTCGCGCCACGCCGCGGCGCGCTCGTACTCGAGCTTCTCCGCCGCCGCGCGCATGCGCTCGCGCAGCTCGGCCTCGAGCTCGTGCGTGTCCCCGGAGAGCACGCGCGCCGCCTTCTCGACGAGGAGCGCGTACTCCGCGTCGCCGATCAACCCGACGCACGGCGCGCTGCACAGTCCGATCTGGTGCTTGAGGCACGGACGCGAGCGGTGGTTCATCACCGAGTCGGGGCAGTCGCGCAGCGGAACGACGTGGTGCAGATCGGAGAGCGTGCGGCGCAGCGCGCCGGCCGACGCGAACGGACCGAAGAGGCGCGAGCGCCCGACCGCGCCTTGCTTGGGATGGTGCGCGCGGACGTACTTGAGCCGCGGAAAGCGTTCGTCCGCGTCGAGCCGGATCATCAGGAACGACTTGTCGTCCTTGAGCCGGATGTTGTGACGCGGCTTGTGCGTCTTGATCAGCGAGTCCTCGAGGAGCAGCGCCTCGCCTTCGGTGCGCGTGACGATCGTCTCGACCGTCCGAGCGTCGCGCTCGAGGAACGGGATCATGAAGCGCCCATCGCCGCCGGCGCGCCGGTAGCTCGCGAGGCGCGCGCGCAGGTTCGCCGCCTTGCCGACGTACAGCACGGCGCCGTCCTCGCCCTTGAAAAGGTAGACGCCGGGGCGCTCGGGCACCGGAGAGAGATCGACGTCGAGCGTCCACTGGAGCGCGCTCATGGGGAGTCCGTGACTAGCGCGCCAGCTCGAGCTTCTCCAGCGCCTTCAGCCGGTCGCGCAGCTTCGCCGCGTCCTCGTAGCGCAGCTGCTCGGACGCGTGCAGCATGTCCGCGCGCACGCGCGCGATCTCGCCGGCGAGGCGGTCCTTGTCCCACGTCTCGGCCTCTTCGGCGACGCGATCGCCGCGCGCGCCGCGCTTCGTCTCGCCCGCCGGCGCGACCTCGACGTAGTCCATCTCATACAGCGCCTCCATGCTGTCGCGCACCGGCTTCAGGATCGTCACTGGCGTGATGCCGTGCTCTTGGTTGTACGCGGTCTGCTTCGCGCGGCGCCGCGTGACCTCGTCGATCGCGGCGCGCATCGAGTCCGTCTCCTTGTCGGCGTAGAAGATCACGCGCCCGTCCACGTTGCGCGCCGCGCGGCCGCACGTCTGGATCAGCGACGTCGTCGAGCGCAGGAAGCCTTCCTTGTCCGCGTCGAGGATCGCGACGAGCGCGACCTCGGGCAGATCGAGACCCTCGCGCAGGAGGTTGATGCCGACGAGCACGTCGAACTCGCCCAGGCGCAGATCGCGCAGGATCGCCGTGCGCTCGATCGCGTCGATCCCCGAGTGCAGGTAGCGCACGCGCACGCCGAGCTCGGAGTAGTAGTTCGTCAGCTCCTCGGCGGAGCGCTTGGTCAACGTGGTGACCAGCGTGCGCCAGCCGGCCTTCACGGTCTTGCGGATCTCCGCGAGCAGATCGTCGACCTGCGTGCGCGCGGGGCGCACCTCGATCGCCGGGTCGAGGAGCCCCGTCGGTCGCACGACCTGCTCGGCGATCTGGCCCTTCGAGTGGTCGATCTCGTACGCGCTCGGCGTCGCGGACAC
>CAZQHA010000456.1:0-3806 GCA_964592795.1 uncultured Planctomycetaceae bacterium
GATCGAGGGCGGCTCGCGCGTCGAGGACGCGAGCGACTACGCGACCGAGCTCGCGCGCGCCGGCATCGATTTCGTCTCCGTGTCGAAGGGCGGCAAGTTCGAGGACGCGAAGAAGCCCAAGGTCGGCGAGGCGATCTATCCGTACACGGGGCCGAGCGGCCTGGAGTGCATGCCGACCGTGCACATCGGCGACGAGGGGCCGTTCGGACGCAACTTGCCGCTCTCGCGCGCGATCCGCGCGAGCGTGCGCGCGGCGGGCTTCGCGACGCCGATCGGCGGCGCGGGCGGCATCAACTCGTTCGAGCTCGCCGAGAGCGCGCTGCAGGACGGCTCGTGCGACTTCGTCGCGGCCGCGCGGCAGTCGCTCGCCGATCCCGATTGGTGGCTGAAGATGGAGGAGGGCCGCGGCGACGAGATCCGCCGCTGCATCTACACGAACTACTGCGAAGGGCTCGACCAGAAGCACCAGCAGGTGACCTGCCAGCTGTGGGATCGGAGCTTCGACGAGCCCGACGCGGACGGGACGATCTCGCGCTCGCATGACGGCAAGCGGCGTCTCCTGCCGCCGCCATGGCGCCGCTGACTACCAGGTGATCGAGAGCGCGTTGGACGCGTTGTGCGTCTCGGGCGTGCAGTGGTTCGGTTGGAGATCGCGGTAGATCACTTGGTATCCCATCGTCGTTCCGGGAGCGTGGACCGGAACGTTGAAGCGAGCGCTTCCGTCCGTCGAGACGCTGGGAGCTTTCAACGAAATCGCTCGGGTGTTCGGCAAGCAGAGCAAGCCGTCGCCGAAGCTCGCGCCGCTCGCAAGACTCGCTGGTGAGCGAAGGAGCGTCGCCACCGAGCCGATCGGCAGCCCGCCGCAGCGCACTTGGGCGACGTTCGGGTTCGCGGTACTGCGCGCAGCGAGGATCGCTCCCGCGCTCGTCTTCGAGTTCGTGCATCCGTGCTGCGGCGCGCCTCGATCCGGGTCGTTCCAGAAGGAATTGCACGGGCAGACGCCCTGAGATCCGTCACCGAAGCAGTACGGAGTGCCGATCGGACCTTCCAGCGGTCCCCGATCCAGCTTCAGCATCGCGTCACGTCCGGTGAAGCTGAGCGTCGCGTCGAACAGGATGTATCTGCCGTTCGGGCTCATCGAGAAGGTGCCGCTGATGTCGGTGACGACGCCTCCCGCGACCGGCGTGACTCCCTGTTGGACGATCAGTTGATGGTCGAGGAAGAGACCGTCGCGATTCAGCGGGCCGAAGGTTCCCTTCCAGAGCACTTCGCCGCGATCGTTGATCTGAGGCGCATCGGAGGACGTCACGCTCTGAAGAGTGCCCGGAGCGATCGCCGGGAACGTGTCGCCCTCGCGCGCGATATTCGTCGTTCCGTTCTTGATGATCATCCGGGGAGACGTCATCAGGTCCGCGACGTAGACGAACTCGCCGGTGTTCGCCAGGTGCACGGAGTTCCCCAGGAGCGCGCCGAACTCGTGGCCCCCGAGCATGGGAAGGATGTCGCCTTCCCGAGCGACCATCGCGTCGTCGATGAGGACCAGCTCGTTCTGATCGGACGCCGCGGAGATGAACTCGGTGTAGATGTAGTGACCGGCGTTGTTGAGGGTGTAGCACTGCGAACCTGTCGGGTATCGCGAGCTGGCCTCCTCGAATTGCAGGAGCTCCTCGGACACGATCGCGCCTGACGCATCGAGCGTGAGCATCACGAGCGAGTCCCATGTTCCATTCCCAGGGCTCGTGATGGACGCGTGGAGGAGAACTTGGCGACCGTCGTTCATCTCGACATCGAGCAAGCTGCTGTAGAACGTGCCGGGATACCCCAGTGGAGTCGGAGCGGCAGCCCCTTCCTGCAGCACAAGCGTCGTCCCGAAGTAGACGCCGCGATCTTGATTCGACGGGACACCATGCAGCGACATCACGAACGCCGTCTCGCCCGCGGAGTTGAGTGCCATCGAACGGACATCGCCCCACAGTGCTCCCGGAGGAGAGGTGGCGGGCTGTCCCTCGACGAACAGCACGGCGCCGTTCTCGACGACGACCGTGTTGGCGTCGATGTCCGTTCCGAAGAGACGACACTCGGCGAGCCACTCGCCCGAATCGTTCACGACCGGTCGTGTCGTGAAGAAGATCGTTCCGCCGCCGCCGGGAATCGGCCCCATGTCCTGCAGCAGGATCGTCACGGACTGTGCGGACGCGATCGACTGCGAGAGAGCGAGCGCGATGAGAGCGATCGACGCGAGGGAACGCATGGAGTCACCTCCTGGAATCGGCAGTGGAATCGACGACTCCAGCCTACTCCCTTCGCGGCGGACCGCCAGCACAGGGTTCTGCGGAGGACGCGGTCAGCCGGCGGGTGCGCGCGAACGCAGGTCGCGAGCCACTTTTTCCGCTTCTCGCAGCACGCGCAGCGCGTTCTCGCCGCAGATCTTCTCGATGTCGCTCTCGCTGTAGCCGCGACGCAGGAGCTCGGCGATCAAGTTCGGGTACTGCGACACGTCCTTCAGTCCGATCGGCAGCGTCGGACCGACGCCGTCGAAGTCCGAGCCGAGGCCGACGTGATCGACGCCGGCGAGCTCCACCGCGCGGTCGATGTGATCGGCCACGTTGCTCACCGTGGCGAACGGCATCGGGTTCTCGCGGTCCCACTTCTCGAGGAGCGGCGCCAGCTTCTCGGAATCCTGCGGCACGCCGAGCTCCGCGGCGAACGCCTCGGCCGCCTTCATGCGCTTGCCGTAGTGCTCGTTTGCGTCGCGGAGGATGAAACCCGAGCCGAAGTTGATCATCACGACGCCACCGCGAGCGCCGATCTTCTTCACCATCTCGTCGTCGACGTTGCGCTCGAAGCCGGGGACGAAGTAGCGCAGCGACGAATGCGACGCGATCACCGGCGCTTTCGAGAGCTCGACCGCTTGCCACAGCGCGTCGTCCGACAGGTGCGACACGTCGACGAGGATGCCGAGCTCGTTCATGCGCCGCACGACCTCGCGTCCGAACGGCGACAGCCCCTTGTGCGTCCGCGTCGTGTCGTACGACGAGTCGCAGATGTGGTTGTCCTTGCCGTGGCACAGCGTGATGTACCGCACGCCGCGAGCGAAGAAGTGATCGAGGTTCGCGAGATCGCCGGCGATCGGGCTGCCGTTCTCCATGCCGAGAAGGAGCGCGATGCGGCCGCTGCCCGCGATCTTGCGCACGTCGCTCTCGGTGCGCGCGATCGCGAAATCGCTCGGGTGCGCCGCGACGATCGCTTCGACCATGTCGATCAGCTCGTCGGCGAGCGCTTTCGAGTTGCCCTTCGCCTCCTCCTCCGACGGCGTGTAGATCGAGAAGAACGGCGCGTCGAGGCCGCCCTCGCGCGCGCGTGGCAAGTCGAAATCGCCGCCCGTCGTTCGCACGGAGACGTCGTCCGGCGGTTGGCCGCCCTTCTTCTGCTCGTGCAGCCGATACGGAACGTCGACGTGACCGTCGACGATCAGGAACTCGCGCGCGAGCTCTCTCGCCCGCGCGTCGATGTCGGCGGGATCGGTGGTCGAGCACGACGCGAGGAGCGCGAGCGCCAGGAGCGAGGCTCGGATCGAATTCATGTCCGAGAGGCTACGGTGACCGCGTCCGCTCGACCAGATCGACCGGAGATCGCGAGCGCGCGATCCCCGGTCGATCGAGTTGCGAGTGTCAGTGTGGGACTCCGATGCCTGGCGTCGTCGGGATGACGCGGAGCTTGGCTTCGGTGACGTTGTTCCGCGGAATCGAGACCCAGCGCGTCACGGGGAACAGCGGGTTGTTGGTGCGCACGCGGGCGTCGGTGAA
>CAZQHA010000457.1:0-3800 GCA_964592795.1 uncultured Planctomycetaceae bacterium
CCGCCCTCTGGGCTGCCGTGCGACGTGCAGGACGTGCTCACGACGTACTGCAGCGGCTGCCACGGCGCGACGCCTGCGGCCGGCGCGACCGGCTCGCTCGTGACGCGTGATCAGCTGCTCGCGGACGCTGTCGCGCCCCAGGACGCGCGCGATGTCCGCCAGCGTGCGGATGTGCAGCAGCTTCTGCGTGCGCGGGATGATCAAGAGCACGATCACGCGGGTCGGGCGACCGTCGATGCTGTCGAACGCGAGCCCGGTCGGATTCGAGACGACGCCCATGCACGCGACGACGGTCTCGATCCCGTCGACGGCCGCGTGCGGGATCGCGATGCCGTGCTCCATCCCGGTGGACATCGATCGCTCTCGCGCGAGGACCGCGTCGATGATCGCGAGCTCCGAGGGGGCCGAGAGCCGTCCACGGCGCACGAGGTGCCGCACGAGCTGGCGGATCGCGTCCCACTTGTCCGTCGGCTCGAAGTGAACGATCAGGTCGTCGACGGAGAAGAGCTCGCTGAGGCGCATGGAGCAGGTGAGCATAGCGAGCCCCTCTCCACGGAGGGATAGCGCGGACGCGCGCCGCGCGCGACCTGCGAACTCTGCTCGTGTCCGCGCGAGCGCGCGGGAAGAACGGCATCCACTGATGCGTCTGTCGCGTCGCCCCGCGGGCCGTTCGCGCGCGGAAGCCTGTTTGACACTGCTTTGCGGGCTTCCTAGAGTGCCTGCGAACATCCGTCGAGAAGCACGCCTAAGCCACGAAATCCCAACGGGATAGAACACAGCCCCGGACCCTGAGAGGCCCCATGACCGCAACCTTCGCCGCGCTCGCCCTGCTGGCCACGCCGGCTCTCGCGATCCAGGACCGCGCGTCGCCGCCCGCTCCGGCGGCGCAGGCGCCCGCGCAGCAAGGCGGCCGGGTCCCGCCGATCCAAGACGTCGGCGAGTACTACATCGTCAACTTCGACGAGAGCACGGGCGGCACGGGCGAGGAAGGCCTGAAGCTCGAGGCGTTCGTCAAGATCTGCCAGGACGCCACCGGAATCAATTTCACGTACGGGAAGGACGCGCAGCAGCTCCTGGCGCAGACGCCTCTGCGGATGTTCGGCCCCAAGCGCATCCCCAAGGCGGACTTCTACAACTTCTTCCAGATCATGATGGTCATCAACGACTTCGTGTGCACGAAGATCGGACCGGACCATCTCTCCGTCGTCGTGATCTCCTCGCTGGGAGCCGGCGCGCGCGGTCCGCAGCTGCGCGGCGAGGCGACCTACGTCCAGCCCGACGATCTCGATCGCTACTCCGATCAGCCCGCGATCCTGATCACGACCGTGATCGACCTGCCGAACACCGACGTGCGCACGCTCTCGAACTCGATGCGCACGATGTTCCAGGACGCGAACACGCAACAGATCATCCCGGTCGGAAGCTCCAACAGCCTGATCATCACCGGCTTCGGCAGCAACGTCGCGTCGATCGTGAAGATGCTGCGCTTCGTCGACGACGCCGCGCGCGCGACCAGCGCGCAGACGCCCGAGTTCGAAGTGCTGCCGCTCGAGTACGCGTCGGCCGACGAGATCGCCGAGACGATCTCCGAGCTGCTCGAAGCCAGTCGCCGCGCCGTGCAAGCGCGCGGACAGCAGCAAGCCGCGCAGGGCGTGTCGGGTCAGATCCCGGCCGGCCAGACCGAGGCCAAGATCCTCGTCGATCCGCGCACGAACTCGCTGCTCTTGATGGCGATGCCCGAGGACATGCCGCGGATCAAGGAGCTCGCGGCGCGCCTCGACGTCGACGTGATCGAACGCGAGCGCAATTTCCACATCTACAACTTGGAGAACGTCGACGCGGAGGAGCTGGCCGAGACGCTCGACACGTTCATCCGCGACGCCGGCCGCATCACGCCCGGCGGTCCCGGCGGCGCCGGGCGAACGGCCGCGCAAGGCGGACAAGCGTCTCCGAGCCCGTCGAGCAGCGGTCGCAACGACATCGTGATCGTGCCCGACCCGACGACGAACTCGCTCTTGATCGCGGCGAGCCGCTCGCGCTACGAGGAAGTGCTCGACCTGATCCGCCGCCTCGATCGCCGCCAGCCGCAAGTCCTGATCGAGACCGCGCTGATCGAGCTCACGGGCTCCGACACGCTCGACATCGGCGTCGAGCTCGGAGGCGCCGACCTGCCGGGCGGATTCGGCGTGACCGCGTTCGGCTTGTCGACGTTCCAAGACACGAACAGCGACGGCGTCCCGGACGTGCGCGTGCCGAACGGAGCGACGGGCACGCCGCCGCAGGGCGTCACGGCCGGCATCCTCGACGGCGACCAGTTCAACCTGCCCGTGCTCCTGCAAGCGCTCCAGACGCGCCGCGACACGAACGTGCTCAACGTCCCGTCGGTGCTCGTCAACAACAACGGCAGCGCGAAGGTGATCTCGAAGGACGAGCAGCCCACGACGACGATCACCGCGACCGGCGGTGTCGGCGGTCAGACGCAGGAGAACTTCAACCAATACGTCGACGCCGGCATCACGATGGAGATCTCGCCGACGATCAGCGCGTCGCGCTACCTGCGGCTCAAGATCTCGCTCGAGGTGTCGAACTTCATCGGATTCGTGTCCGGCTCGATCCCCCCGCCCAAGACCACGCGGACGATCGACACCACCGTCAACGTGCCCGACGGCGACACGATGGTGATCGGCGGCATCGTCACGGACAACAAGGGCCACACGCGGACCTCGGTTCCCTGGCTGGGCGACTTGCCGATCCTGGGCTATCTGTTCCGTCGCGACGGCGAATCCCAGCAGAAGACGACGCTCTACTTCTTCGTCACGCCGCACATCATGCACGACCGCGACTTCGCCGACCTGGCCGAGGTTTCCTACCAGAGGAAGCTCGAGGCCGCGGACACGATCGGCGCGGACCGGGTGCGCGTGGTCGACCCGACGTTCCAGCAGTCGAAGCGCCCCGTCGACCTGCGCGGATTCGAGGTACCGCTCTACCGCAGCCCCGTGCGCGGCGAGGTCGACGAGTCGTCGGTCGGTCTCGACGAGACGCGCGTGGACGAGCTGTTGAAGCAGCAGAATCCCCCGCCGCAGCCGGTCGTCCCCGCCGGCGATCCGAACGTGCCAGAGACAGGGGCGCCCGAGAAGCCGTGACCGCCATCAGCGACATGCTCGTCGACGCCGGGCTCTCGCGGGAGCGCCTGGAGGAGTGCCGCCGCATCGCATCGACGACGGGCGACTCTCTCGACCGCGTGATCCTCGTCAAGGACTACCTCGACGAGTCGACGTTGCTCCAGATCTACGCCAAGCACCTGGGCTTCGAGTTCCGCAAGAGCCTCGACGGCACGCGCGTGCCGGCGGCGTTCGTGAACAAGGTGCCGGTGCACTTCGCGCGCAACTACAACCTCGTCGCGCTCGAGGCGACCGCCGACAACGTGCTCAAGGTCGCGACGTGCACGCCGCTGCAGCCGCACCCGATGGACGATCTGTCCGCGCTCATGGGCGCCGAGATCGACCCGGTGCTCGCGCCGCGCGTCGAGATCACGACGCTGATCGCGCGCGCGTACCGCCACAAGGCGGACGGCGTCGACGAGGCGCTCGCGGACGTCGCCGAGGACGGCGACATCGCCGGCCTCGCGCAGGAGATCGACGAGACCGAGGACGTGCTCGACGTCGCCAACAAGGCGCCGATCATCAAGCTCGTCAACACGATCCTCTTCCAAGCGCTGAAGCTGCGCGCGTCCGACGTGCACTTCCAGAGCTACCCCGACCGCATGCAGGTCCGGTTCCGGATCGACGGCATCCTCTACG
>CAZQHA010000458.1:0-3800 GCA_964592795.1 uncultured Planctomycetaceae bacterium
CAGTCGTCCCGATCGCACCCCTTTCTCCCGCAGATAGCGCGCCATCCGATTCGACAACCGGAGCGTGAGCCACGGCGGCAGCTTCGCCCACGTGTCGCGCAGGAACTTCGTCCGCGGGTTCGACGGCGTGAACGACGGCAGCCCTTCGCTCTTCACGAGCTTGTAGCGGTACGCGAGCGGCGTCGGCTCGAAGCCTTGGTGCACCTTGAAGCTGAACGCACCCGAGTCGGTGCGGCTACGGCCGAGGTCGAAGCGCTTCAGGCCGCGCTCGACCGACATCTCTTGCAATCGGGTGCACAGGAAGTTCGTCACGTTGTACGAGCGATTCCCGTCGGCGGTCGTGCCGATGTAATAGAAGATGAAGGTGTCGCCGTGCAGGAACGACATCGTCGCGGCGATCGGCTCGTCGCCGCGGCGCGCGAGGTGCACGAGCACCTGTCCGGGCAGCTCGTCGATCAACGCTTGGAACCAGCGCCGCGGCAAGCCCGGCGAACCCAGGTGCTGCTTGCTCGCGTGGAAGAGCCGCACGAGATCGGTGAGGTAGTGCGCGCCCTCCGACAGCTCGACGCCGTGCTTCTCGATCGCCTTGCGCACCTCGGCGCGCGCGCGCTTCGGCATCCGCGACATCACCTCGGCCGGATCGGCCGGCAGCGGTTGGATGAACGTCGCGTAGCGATCCGAGCCGACGAGGTCGAGCCCGGGATCCTCGAGGCAGCGCAGCTCGAGGCGTCCGACGCCTTCCTTCACGGCCATCGCGCACGCCGCGTCCGTCAGCGCGCGCTCGTCGTCGTGCGTGTCGGCGATCGGGCCGCCGTACACGCCGTACGGCGTCGAGATCAGGTGCGCCGTGCCGAGGAGCCCGCGGCAGCGCATCATCGGCAGCACGCCGACGATCTCGCCGCCGCGCACGGCCACGAGATCGCGTCCGGGGTGCGCGAACGCCTTCTCGACCGCGCGCCGCCAGCCGGCGAGATGAAACAAGGTGCCGCGCGGGTGCGTGCGAACGTACCGATCGCGCGCTTCGTCGTCGGTCACGGTCGACGCGCGCACCTCGAGCGGCGCGCTCGATCGAATCGCGCTCGCGGGGTACGCGCGAACGGGGATCGCAACCTCGGCGGAGCTCACGGCTCGTCGTCCTCGTGGATGCGCTCGATGCGGTACTCGCGCAGGTTTCGGGCCTGCGTGTAGATGATGATCTCCCCAACGAGACCGAAGCCGATGATCTGCACGCCGAGCAGCGTCATCAGGAGCGCGATCAGGAACAGCGGACGCTGGTAGACGCCCTTCCCCTCGAACACGTACTCGAAGAGGATCCACGCGAGCAGGAGCCCGCCGATCAGGAAGAAGACGCCGCCGAGCGTGCCGAAGAAGCGCAGTGGCTTCAGCGTGAACTTCGCGAGGAAGAGCATCCCGAGGATGTCGAGGAAGCGGCGCACGTACACGCCGATCCCGAAGAAGCCCGCGCCGCCCCACTCCTGCAGGTGGCGCACCTTGACCTCGACGACGCGGAAGCCCTGACGCACGGCGATCACCGGCAGGAACCGGTACATGTCGCCGTAGAGGACGAGCTCTTCGAGCACCTCGCGCCGGAACGCGCGGAAGTAGCAGTTCAGGTCGTGGAACTGCATCTTGACCATGTTGCGAACGGCCCAGTTGAAGAGCGACGACTGGATCCGATTGAGGAGTGGATCGATGCGCGGGTGACGCCACGGCGTGACGAAGTCCGCCCCGCCGTCGATCGCGGCGAGCATCGCGCCGATCTCGTGCGGATCGACTTGGACGTACTGCGGCGCGGTGACGACGATGCGGCCGCGCGCCTTCTCGAAGCCCGCCGAGAGACACACGGACTCGCCGAACGACTGCTGGAACGAAAGCGGGCGCACTTGCGACGGCCGCTCCGACGCCAGCGCGTTCGCCTCGGCCCACGCCGTTCCGCGCACCCCGTCGAACACGAGGATCGCCTCCCACTTCTTCCCGAGGCGATCGAGCTCGACGCCGATCGCCTCGACGACTTCGCGCACGCGCCCCTCGGCCGAGAGGATCGGCACGATCATCGAGATGTCGGGCTCGAGCGCGCCCTCCGTTTCCTTCCCACCGGTCGCGCTCATCGCTGCGGCGTGTGCTCCAGCGACTTGACGATCACCCGCTCCGAATCGCGCGAGTGGATGCCGCTGGCCTTGACCGCCAGCTCCGCGAGCAGGCCCAGCATCGCGAAGTACATGCACATCATGAAGTTCATCAGCATCACGATCATCGCTCCGCGGCCCCACGGGCTCGTGAAGCTGAGCCGTGTCCAGTTCGACAAGCAGTCGACGAACAAGATCAGGAGCACCGCCGCGAACGGCAGCGTGATCAGCACGAAGTACTGCAGCGGACGCTGCGAGAACGAGGACACCATCTTGATCGCGAGCAGGTCCGACAGGACGCGCATCGCGCGCCCGAGGCCGTACTTGCTGCGCCCGAAGCGCCGTGGCCGGTGGTTGACGACGAGCTCGGTGATGCGCGCGCCGCTGCCGGCGGAGATCGCCGGCAGGAAGCGATGCTGCTCGGCGTAGATCGGCATCGCGCGGATGACCTCGCGACGGAACGCCTTCAGCGTGCAGCCGGTGTCGTGGATCTTGACGCCGGTGACGACCGCGATCAGGCGGTTGGCGATCCGCGAGGGCATGCGGCGCAGGACGAAGCCGTCCTGGCGCGACTTGCGCCAGCCCGCGACGACGTCGTAGCCCCGGCGCAGCTCCTCGACGAGGCGCGGAATGTCGGCCGGGTCGTTCTGGAGATCGCCGTCGAGCGTGACGACGACCTCGCCGCGCGCGCGGTCGAAGCCGGCCGCCATCGCCGCGGTCTGCCCCGAGCGATTGCGGAAGCAGACGACCCGCACGTGCGGGTCCTTGGCGCGCAGTCCGAGCATGATCTCGCGGCTCCGATCCGAGGAGCGGTCGTCCACGAAGATCACCTCCCAGGTCATCCCCGTCGGCTCGAGGCTCCGCGAGATCTCGTCGTGGAGGATCGGGAGGCTCTCTTCCTCGTTGTAGACGGGGACGACGACGCTGATCTGGACCGAGGGGGACATCGGGACGCGTCCTTCAGATTCGCCTGCGCCCGCCCTTTCACCCAAGCCAAAAAACCGCGGCCGCGCCCGAGCGCGTCCCCGCAATTGCAAGTTCGAGAACGCGGAGCCTTGTTCAGCCCTGGTCCACCGCTAGGATCGGGAGCCGCGATGGCGAGCGGCACGTTCACCCTGATCTTCGGCGCGGGAGAGCGCCTCGCGACGCTGCGAACGTTGCTCGCGGCGCTGCCCGGCGCGCCGCCGGTCCGCGCGATCGACGACCTGGCGCAGCTCCTGGAGGCGCCCGAGGCGGTGGGAACGCTCGTCCTCGACTCCGACCGGCTCGCGGCCGAGGACTTCGGCTTCGTCCGCCGCTTCACCAGCCGCTCGCCCGGCTTCCGCGTGGTCCTCGTCGGCGACGACGCGAGTCGACGCGTCGCGCGCGAGCTCCTGCGGTCCGAGCGCTCGCGGTGGATCGCATGTCCGCCGGACGTCGAGCACTTGGTCGAGCTCGCCGCCGCGGCGCCCCGGTCGTCCGCGCTCCCCGCGGCGATTCCGGCAGCGGATCCCACGGTGCGTCCCCTCGCGGGGCAGGACGAGCTCGCCCAGATCGAGTCGATCCTCGGCACGCCGCTCGGAACGCGCGCGCCGCGAGCGCCCGCGCCGCCGGCGGAAGGGGGGCGAGCGAGCGCCGGCGGCGCCCGGCCGTCCGGCCCTGATCAGGTCGCGGCCCGCGCCGGCATGGCGCCGC
>CAZQHA010000459.1:0-1790 GCA_964592795.1 uncultured Planctomycetaceae bacterium
CGCCGCCCCGCTCGCCGCGCGGAAGGCCCACACGAGGTTCGGGTTCTCGCCGACCCGCGGCAGGAACTCGAACGCCGCGAGCAGGAGAGCCATCCCGAAAAGCGCGAACGGCACGCGCTGCACACGTGAGAACGCAGCGGGCTGCAGCGATCCGGAGGGGACTCCGACTCCCGTCGAATCCGGCGTGGCTGTGTTCACGACTTCCAAGTCCTCCGTCGGGACGATGTAAGCCGGATGTTACCAGTCGATTCTCATGACGGGTAGCGAACGCGAGTCGCGGCTGCTCCGAGGATGACCATCACCGGTTCCCGGGGCGCGAGTCCTCGGCGCTGGCGGAGAGCCGTCGAGCGAGGAGTCTGCAATCTCAGCGCTGCCGTCACCCTCGCGCCGCGACGTGACCTCGGAACGTCGGCGGCGGCGTACGGGAGTCGCTCAACACCGTGCGGATCCCGCCTCCTTGGTCAGGAGCCGCGACCCGCGTTGGAAGGTGAAGTACGCATAGCCCCACTCGACCAGGACGCTGAGCCGATTGCGGAATCCGGCCAGGTAGAGGATGTGAAGGAGCAACCAGAACCACCACGCGAGTCGGCCGGTGATGCGTACGAACCCTAGGTCGCCCACGGCCTTGTGACGCCCGATCGTCGCCAGGTCGCCTTTGTTGTGGTAGCGAAACGGCTCTGTCGGTCGACCCGCGATCCGGCGGCGGATGTTCTTCGCGGCCCGCCGACCGCCTTGCATCGCGCCTTGTGCGACTCCCGGCGTGGGCTTGCCGTTCGCTTGCGGCGGCGTGACCGCGAGATCGCCGACGACGAACACCTCCGGATGACCGGGAATCGAGAGGTCCGGCTCGACGAGCACTCGTCCCACACGATCGAGGGGAACGCCGAGCGATCGCGCCAGCGGCGAAGCGACGTTGCCCGCCGCCCACACGACCGTGCGCGTCGCGATGCGCTCTTCTCCGAGGTGGACCGCATCCGGTTCGACGTTCGTGACGAGCGTGTTCGTGCGGACCTCCACACCGAGCGCTTCCAGGTCGCGCTTCGCTCGGACGGAGAGCGCTTCCGGATACGTGGAAAGGATGCGCGGACCGGCTTCGACGAGGATCACACGAGTGGAGCGCGTATCGATGTGACGAAACTCGCGACGGATCGCGCGTCGCGTGACCTCGGGCATGATCCCGGCCAACTCCACCCCCGTCGGACCACCCCCGACGATGACGAACGTCAAGAGCGCCCGCTGCTCGTCGGGATCGCCGCTCGCCTCGGCGAGCTCGAATGCGAGCAAGTACCGGCGGCGGATCTCCCGCGCGTCGTCGATGCTCTTCAATCCGGGAGCGACCCGCTCCCACGAGTCGTGGCCGAAGTACGAATGGCGCGTTCCGGTCGCGACGATCAAGTAGTCGTAGGTGATCTCGCGCCCGTCATCGATCACGACGACGCGCCTCGACGGATCGATCGCGCCCACTTCAGCCATCAACACGTCGGTGTTCTGCTGTTTGCGCAAGAGGTGACGGATCGGCGACGTGATGTCCGACGGCGCGAGCACCGCCATCGCGACTTGGTAGAGCAGCGGCTGGAATAGGTGGTGATTCGTGCGGTCGATGACGGTCACGGCGACAGGCGCGTCGCGCAGAGCGCGCGCCGCGTAGAGACCGCCGAATCCGCCGCCGAGGATCACGACGCGGGGCGGCTCGCGTGTTGCCGCTGGTGATCGCAGCTCGGCGGCGACTGCCGCGTTCGAGTCCATCCGATTCAGCGTACTCTCGCGCGGGCCGAGTGGAGGAGCCCGAA
>CAZQHA010000459.1:1800-3798 GCA_964592795.1 uncultured Planctomycetaceae bacterium
CCCGGTAACTTCTGCGCGCCCGTGCCCGTGGGCGACGATCTCGTCTATGTCGCGCAGCACCGCGGCCACATGAGTGGAGGAGCCCGAACTCGAAGCGATCAGTCGGTATCGTCGACCTGGCTCGAGCGTCCGAGCTTCCGCAGCTCGGACGCGAGCCGAGTGCGCTCGCTGCGCAGCTTCTGGATCTCCCGCCAGCGCTGCGTCGCGACGCGCTGCCTTTCCGCGGAGCGCGCGCGGACCTTCTTGAGATTGGCTTGCGCCTGTACGAGCGCGCGCTTCAACCGGGAGACCTCGACCTCGAGCTCGCTCGTTCTCTCGATGTGCGTCGCACACACCGCGGCTTCGAGTCGAACTTCCAACTCGAGTCGGCGCTGCTCCGAATCGGCGAGCTGCTCGCCCAGAGGCCGGAGACCCTCGAGCATCTCGCGCAGAGCCGCGATCGTCATGTCCTTGAGATCGAGCTCACTCGAGACATCCGACGGACGCTGCGCGCCTAGTTCCGACATCCAGCCCGCGAACTCCGAATCCGTGGACTCGGTAGACGCCGTCGGCGACTCGGCCGTCTCCTTCGACGTCGCCGGAGTCACCGTCGGTAACGCGAAATCGTCCAGAGGGTCGCGATCGGCCATGTCCGTATTTTCGACGGATCTTGGTCGCGAACCGAAGTCGAGGTCGCCAACGAAGGGGCCGGTAGCCTGCGCTACCGGCCCGAGGAGAGAGAAGCATCATCAAGCTTCCCGGTGCCGCGCCGCTCGCAAGGCGCGGCACCCCTTGACGAAGCTTTATAGGCCACGGATACGGGAGTTCATTCGAGGTGTCAAGCGCCGCGCGCTCGCACGTCGTCGCTTCGAGCCGAATTCGCGTCCTGATTTACCCGGTGCGACTTGAGGGAATCCGGGTATGGCGTCGCCGTGCACGGATCCGAGAATCCGAGTTCGTCATGGAGGGCCGGGGGAACTTCAGGACACGCGGGGGGGGTGTCAGCGTTGCACGACAAGCTTCCGGCCGAGCACACGATCGCGGAGTTGACGCGGTTGCGTGACCAGATCATGGAGTCGCTCCGCCAGTCCCGTGAACTGATCGAGGCCCTCGACAAGATCGTGCCCGAGCTCCCCGAGCCCGCTCACGAAGAACCACGGCCCTCTTCGTGACGATCCTGCATGCGTTGTGCCGCTGCGAACGACGACACCGGATCCCGCACGGCGCACGGGAGTGCCGCTCGCGGCCCGGCATAGAACCGGAACGGAGTTGATCATGAGGACTCATTCTCGACTTGCTGCTCGCGTCTTCCTGTCTGGCTCGCTGATGTTCGTCGGGTTCGCCGTCGCGGGTTGCGACAGCGATGTCGCCACCGGCAAGGCGCGCGCGACGACTTCCGCGCCGGAGAAGGAGTCGTCCGAGAGGATCGCGGATGCGGTCGAGCACGTGTTCTCGAACGAAGATTCGAAAATCGAGTTCACCGGCGCCAAGGTCACGGGAAAGCACGAGGGTTCGTTCGGTCGATTCAACGGGACCGTCCAGCTCGTCGGCACCGACCCGACGAAGAGCCGAGTCAGCGTCGAGATCGACATGAGCTCGCTTCGCGCGGATGTCGACAAGCTCACGGACCACCTCAAGTCCCCCGACTTCTTCGACGTCACGCGATTCCCCGTCGCGAAGTTCGCCTCGACGTCGATTCGATCCGGTGGCGACGGCGGTGCGACGAACACCGTCACGGGCAACTTGGAGATGCACGGCGTGACGAAATCGATCACGTTCCCCGCCACGATCCGCATCGCGGGGGACACGGTCGAAGCCGACGCCGAGTTCGCGATCGACCGGCAGGATTTCGGCGTCACCTACCCGGGCATGCCCGACGACCTCATCAAGGACGAGATCCTGGTCAAGCTGACGGTGCGCGCAAAGCGCGCGTCCTGATCCGGCTCACGGCTCCCCTGCCCGCGTCGTGGACGGCGCACCCGACCGCGCGGTCCACGACGTTCCTGTCACTGCGCCGCG
>CAZQHA010000460.1:0-3790 GCA_964592795.1 uncultured Planctomycetaceae bacterium
AACCCGAGAACGTCGAGTAGCGCATGCCGGAGTACGCACCGGGGTACGACGACACTTCGGTCTCGCGTCCCGTGACGCGCATGACGAGCGCGCCGGAGCAACCCGCTTCACGCAGCTTCGTGCGTGCGGCGGCTTCGTCCTTGAGCTGATCGAGCGACACGACCGTGTAGGCGGGGACACCGATCGCGCCGCGTGAGCTGAGCTCGCGCGCGAGCGCATCCTCGGACACTCGACGCGTGCTCTCCTCGGTGCTGATGTAGATGGCCGCGACCTTCTTGCCCGTGTAGTCGATCGGTCCGACGTCGGGCGCCTTCCACGTGGTGTTGAAGGACGTCGAGCTGCAGCTGGCGGCGATCACGGCGACGAGCGAAGCGGCGATCCAACGAGAAGGCATCGATGTCTCCTGACTGGGGCGGATGTGCGAGACCAAGATACCGAACCTCAAAGCGATCGAGGCCGCGCGGAGTTCGCCGCGCGGCCTCGAGTCGATGCGGAGGGACGTGGAGCTCCGGCGCTGGGCAGCTCCCTGGCCGTCAAGGAATCCAGGTCACTGTCATTCCGTTCGTCGTGTTGAACGTCTTCGACGTGCAGAAGCTCGCCGCGTTGCGGTACACGACCTGATACACGCGCGTCCCGGGCGCGTTCACTTGCCCTTGCGTGGAGATCGCCGGGCCGCCGTTCGACGGGAACTGAGAGCCGCCGCCGACGTTCACGGTCTCGCCCAGTCGAACGATCTCTCCGCGGACGCACGCGAGACCGTCGCCGAACGACGTTCCCGCGCCCGCGATCGTGCCTTGGTAGTAGATCGCGATCGAGTTCGGCATCGACGAGCCGACGAGTCGCAGCGTGTCTCCCGCCAAGCTCGACGCGCCGCTGTCGGCGAGACGTCCGCCGACGCCCAGCGAGCTCGCGCAGCCGGAGCGTTCGACGGGCGCGCTCGCATTGCCGCACGGGCACGCGGCCGATGCGCTGTCTCCGAAGCAATAGCCGCTCGCCGTTCGCGAGAATCGCGCGACGAACGCGTCGTTCCCGAGGTCGCCCGCCGCCGTGTGCGCGCGCCCGACGATCACGAATTTCTGCCCGCTCAACACCACACCCGCTTCCGCGCCGTCGGGTGAGCCGTCCGCCTGTGCCGGGAATCCGTACGCGAGGCCGAAGCGCGTCGCGCCGCCCGCATCGACGCTGAAGACGCTCGCGTCTCCCTGCGTCAGGTCGGGCATCTCCGCCGCCGGGCTGCGCGATCCGACGGTGATCATCTCGCCGCTCGGGTCGATGAGCAGCCCGCTGATGGGGTTGAACAGGTCGACCGCCGCCGTGCCGATCGCGTCGTTCTTGACGTTGCGCCACAGCTCGTTGCCCGCCGCATCGTAGGCGACGAGCACGATCGCAGTCCCAAAGCCCGTGCCCTGCGACTTTCCGCCGAGCACGATCGCGCGTCCGAACGAGTCGATCTCGACGTTGGTCGCTCGCGCGCCGCCCAATCCGAGGAGCTGCGCGGGACCCGTGATCTGGCGCACCCACTGGAGCGCACCCTGCGGATTGAAGCCCAGGGTCGCCATCGTGTGGAGCGCGAGCCATCCACTCGGCGTTCCGCGCGCAGCGAGGAAGATGTTGCCTTGCGCATCGACCGCGACGTCGGCGGCCAGCGCGGACGGCAACTCGGCAGTGCTGATCTCGACCGAGTGGAGCAGAGCGCCCGCGGGCGAGATGCGCAGCAGGACGAGCTGTCCCGGGCTCGTCATCGAGGTCGAGTTCACATCGCCGGCGACGACGATCTCTCCGTTCGGCGCGAGCGCGAGCGCGACCGGCGTGTCGATGCCGGCGGCGTTCGGATACGTCGTCTGCCATGCGACACCGCCGCCGGCGGTGTACGCGGTGACTTCGATGTCACCCGCGGGCGAACGCGACGCGAGGACCGGAAGCCCTTGCGAATCGAGGATCATCGGAATCTCGAACAGCCGCGCGCCGGTGTTCGTCGTGGGCTGCTGGACCGACCATGCCACCGTGCCCGTCGAGTCGACGCGCAGCAAGAACGCTGCGAAGCCGATCCCCGAGGGCGCGCCCAGCGCCACTCCCGCCACGTACACGCCGCCCGCACCGTCGACTGCGATCACGCTCGGCGACTCGCCGTGCGCGAGCGTCGAATCCCACGACGCATTCCAGAGCGGTGCACCCGCGTTGCTCCACGCGGCGACGAACGCGCTTCCGCCTTGGTTGAAGGCGTTCATGTTCGAAGAACCCGCGACGAATACATTGCCCGGGACGTCAGCCGTCACGGCCATCGCTCGGTCGTTGCCGGGTGTCACGAAAGTCTGCGACCAATCCAACTGTGTCTGCGCTCGCGCCGGAAGTGCAACCATGGCGACGAACGACGAAGAGACGATGCATCCGATGATCTTCATCTGGGGGGATCTCCATCGAAGCGACACGCGCTTCGATCTGCCGGTCGCCAGAGTTTACTCGCGGTTCGCGGATCGCTGGGGTCATCTCGCGAGAGAGTGAGCGAGAGCGATGTGGTGGAACAGCGTCCCGTAGTCGGAACACGGACGCCGAGGCCCGAAATGTCGGCTGGAATCGCTGCTATCGGCCGCTCGCAAAAAATACGAGCGGACCGGTCGCCCTGGCTTACGGGGTCCAGATCACCTTCATTCCGTTCGTCGTGTTGAACGCCTTGTCGGTGCAGAAGCTCGCCGAATTGCGGTACACGGCCTGATACACGCGCTCCCCCGGCGCCGCGACTTGACCGAGCGCGGAGATCGCCGGCCCGCCGTCCAGCGGGAACTGCGAGCCGCCGTCGACGTTGATCGTCTCGCCGAGTCGAACGATCTCGCCGCGCAAGCACGCGAGCCCGTCGCCGAAGGCCGTCCCCGCTCCCACGATCGTGCCTTGGTAGTAGACCGCGATCGTGTTCGGCATCGACGAGCTGACGAGCTTCAGCGTGTCGCTCGTCAAGCTCGACGCGCCGGAATCGGCCAATCGTCCGCCGACGCCCAGAGAGCTCGCGCATCCGGCACGCTCCACGGGCGCGCTCGCGTTGCCGCACGGACACTGCGCCGCGGCGGCGTCGCCGAAGCAGAAGCCGCTCGCCGTGCGCGTGAAGCGCGCGACGAACGCGTCGTTGCCGGTCGATCCGCTCGACGTTTGCGCCGACCCGACCATCACGAACGAGTGGTCGTCGATGCGGGCGCCTCCTTGCGCGCCGTCGAGCGAGTCCCCTCCGGTCACGCGCGGGAATCCGTAAGGGACGCCGAAGCGCTTCTTGCCGGTCGAATCGGCGGCTAACGCGAATGCATCCGACGCGACATCGGACAGCGCTTGACCGTGCGTGCCGACGACCGTCATCTCGCCGGTCGGATCGAGGAGCAGCTCACCGCCGAAGTTCCACGAGTTGACGGCCGTGCCTCCGAGCACGTCGTTGCTGACGATTCGCCAAGCCTCGTTGCCGTCCGCTTCGTACGCGGCGATCACGAGCGCGACGCCCGCGGAACCTTGCGCTTTCCCGCCGAGAACGACCGCCCTGCCGAACGAGTCGATCTCCAGATCGGATGGATAGGAACCGCCGCCGAACGGCTGCTGGTGACCCGGAATCGAACGCAGCCATCGCAGTGCGCCTTGCGGATCGAAACCGAGCACCGTCAGCGACGGCACGTTGTCTCCGGGAGCGAGTCCGCTCGCCGCGGCGAAGATCCGGCCCGTGGCGTCGACCGCGACGTCACCGCCCGCGCCCGTCGGCATTTCCTAGCTAGACAATTAAGTGATTTAATCCCAAATCCGTGGATTGCTTACAAAA
>CAZQHA010000461.1:0-3438 GCA_964592795.1 uncultured Planctomycetaceae bacterium
GCGTGTTCGGTACGGCCGGGACGATCAACACGGGCGCCGTCGACGATCTGCGCGCGCTCGCCGAGTTGTGTCGCGAGGAAGACCTGTGGTTCCACGTCGACGGCGCGTTCGGGGCGCTGGCGCGCCTCTCCCCGACCGCGCGCGACCGGGTGGCCGGGATGGAGCTCGCCGACTCGCTCGCGTTCGACCTGCACAAGTGGATGTACTTGCCGTTCGAGGTCGCGTGCGCGCTCGTCCGCGACGGCGAGAAGCACCGTGAGACCTTTGCGATGAGCGCGAGCTACCTGGCCGAGACCACGCGCGGCGTGATCGCCGGGGGCTTGCCGTTCGCGGAGCGCGCGCTGGAGCTCACGCGCAGCTTCAAGGCGCTCAAGGTGTGGATGTCGCTCAAGGCGCACGGCGTCGACGCGATCGGGCGCGTCATCGACCAGAACGCGAGGCAAGCGCGTCACCTCGGGGAACGGATCGAGGCCCGCGCGGAGCTCGAGCTGTGCGCGCCGGTCGCGCTCAACGTCGTCTGCTTCCGGTACGCGCCGCGGGGGTTCCCGGAGCCCGTGCTCGAGCGGATCAATCGCGAGCTCCTCCTGCGCATCCAGGAGTCCGGCTTCGCGGTGCCCTCGTCGACGATGCTCGGTGCGAAGTTCGCGCTGCGCGTCGCGATCACGAACCACCGCAGCCGGTTCGAGGACTTCGACGAGCTCGTGCGCGTCGTCGTCGCGCGCGGGCGCGAGGTCGAGTCGGAGCTCGGGGCGACGCCGCCGCGCGCCTGATCTCCCGGATCTCGCCGGCTGGATTTACCGGCATCCGCCGATCGAGCGGAGTCGGGCCGCGCGCCTACGTGTTCTCAAACACGGACGCGCATGTTCGCTCTCTCGATGTTGTGGCTGGCTTCGGCACCGGCGCTCGCGCCGCACGTCGTTCCCGTGCGACGCCCGCCGCCGGCGATCGAGTCGAGGATCCCGTCGAGTCACTCTCTCGACGAGATCCTCGACGCGATTCGCACCGTGGAGAGCGGCGGGCACAAGGACGGCGGCCGGCACGCGACCGGCGACGGCGGCCGCGCGATCGGCCCGTTCCAGATCCATCGCGAGCACTGGCTCGACGCCGGCGTCGCGGGACGGTTCGAGGACTGCCGCGATCCGAAGTACGCGCGCGAGATCGTGATCGCGTACTGGAAGCGCTGGTGTCCCGAGGCTCTCGAGCGACGCGACGCGGAGGTGCTCGCGCGAACGCACAACGGCGGACCGACGGGCGCCAAGAAGGCGAGCACGCTGCGCTACTGGGCGAAGGTCGAGCGCGCGCTCGCGGCCGGACGCGCCGCGGCGCGGAAGTGACGCGCTAGTTCTCCTTGGCGCGCTTCAGCTCGTACTCGACGGTCATCGGCTGACCCTGCTCGTCGCCGGTCAGGACGATCTTCAAGTTGCCGGCGGCCGTCCTTTCGAACAGGAACTTCTTCGGGAAGTCGTGCTGCGCGTTCTCGAACGAC
This sequence comes from uncultured Planctomycetaceae bacterium, assembly GCA_964592795.1. GTDB lineage: Bacteria > Planctomycetota > UBA1135 > UBA1135 > JANLUN01. Next base: position 1,487 of record CAZQHA010000461.1, read on the forward strand.
GCGCGCTCGACCCGGGGGTCGAACCCGGTCAGCAGGAAGGGCACGCTCGGCTTTCCATATGGATAAGGAACGAAGGCGATCCCCTGGCCTTCCTTGGCGGTCACGACGCCGAAGTCGAAGAGGCTCACCTTGCCGCCGGTCAGCTCCTTCGTCGCCATCACGATCATTCCGCCGTCGGGATCGCTGTGCCACGACACGACGTCGGCGGGGCCGACCTTGCCGCGCCATTCGCCGGCGAGCCAGCGGAGGGCCGCCATCTCGTTCGCGGGTACGGAGGGTTTCGGCGAGTCCTGGATCGAAGCCGCCACGACGAGCAGGCTCGTCCCGAGCAGAGCGCTGAGCTTGATCATGGCGCCGTTCTAACCGCGGCGGCGGCCGTTCGCCTTGAACGAATGCGACACGCGCCCGCGGCCGGCGTCAGAATCCCGCCAGGGCACCGACGATCGGCGTGTGCGCGTCGAGCCAAGCCCGCGGCGTCGTGCCGGCGAGCTCCTTGAAGTCGCGGATCAAGTGCGCTTGGTCGGCGTAGCCGCTGTGCGCCGCGAGCGCCGCCGCGCTCGCCCGCGGGTGCGCGCGAGCCGCGGACAGGAAAGACTGCAGACGGACGATGCGCGCGATCGTCTTCGGCGACAGACCCACGTGTTGCGAGAAGAGGCGCTGGAGCTGGCGCGGGCTCAGGTCGAGGTGGTCGCTCAGCGCGTCGACGCCGCTGCGTCCCCCATCGCGCTCGAGCCAATCCGCCGCCGCCGAGACGGCGAGATGGGAGCGTCGCGCGACCATGCGCGCTTCCAGCCAGCGCGTCAGCGCGTCAACGCGCGCCTCCGCATCGCACGCCTCCGCGAGACGCTCGCACAGCTCCGAGCCCGCGCCCGTCCACAGCGCGTCGATCGGCATCTGCGTGTCGGTCAGCGCTTCGACGCGCATGCCGCGAAGCCACGGCGTCGCGCCGCCGATGCGGAAGCGCGCCGCGACGACTCCGACGTCGCCGGTCGGAACGACGCGGAAGGGCGAGCGGATCTGGCCGACGAAGACCGCGCGCTCCTGCAGCACGGTCGCGCCGCGGTCGGAGACCGACGCGAAGCGATCGCCGAAGTGGACGAGGAGCTCCATGCAGCCGTCGGGGACGATCGGCTCGACGCACGGCGCTCCGGCCGGCGCGGTGAGCGTCCAGAAGCACCGGACGAACGGTGCGAGCGAACGGGGCGGCGCGAACTCGCGGTACTCCATGCGTTCTCCAAGATACGCGGAGATCGCCGCACGCGGCGGACTCCGACATTCCTCTGGACAAACGAAACGCGCTCCCTACGTTTCTCGCGCACCGATGATCGCGCTCTCCGGCATCCACAAGCACTACGGCCGCCGCTCGCTGCTCGTCGACGCGAGCTTCCAGCTGAACCCCGGCGAGAAGGTCGGCCTCGTCGGCCCGAACGGCTCGGGCAAGACGACGATCTTCCGGTTGATCGCGGGCGAGGAGGATCCCGACGACGGCGACGTGAGCGTGCCGAAGTCGATCGCGCTCGGCTACTTCCGCCAGGACGCGGGCGAGATGTCGGGCCGCATCGTGCTCGAGGAAGCGATCGCGGGCAGCGGGCGCCTGGGCGATCTGCACCACGAGCTCGCGGAGCTCGAGCACGCGCTGGCGGATCCCGCGCGCGCGGACGAGATGGACACGATCCTCGCGCGCTACGGCGAGGTGCAGGGCGAGTACCAGCAGCTCGGCGGCTACGAGCTCGAGGCGCGCGCGCGCGAGGTGCTGCATGGCCTGGGCTTCGACGACGAGCGCATCGACGCCGACGTCGGCGCGCTCTCCGGCGGTTGGAAGATGCGCGTCGCGATGGCGAAGGTCTTGATCGGCAAGCCCGAGGTGCTGCTGCTCGACGAGCCGACGAACCACCTCGACATCGAGTCGATCCTGTGGCTCGAGGAGTTCATCAAGGCGAGCGACGCCGCGG
>CAZQHA010000461.1:3448-3782 GCA_964592795.1 uncultured Planctomycetaceae bacterium
CCACGACCGCGACTTCATGAACCGCGTCGTGACGCGCATCGTCGACATCGACCAGGGCGAGCTCGTCGCGTACACGGGCAACTACGACTTCTACGACCGCGAGCGACAGGTGCGGGCCGCGCAACAAGCGGCGCAGTACACGCGGCAGCAAGCGATGCTCAAGAAGGAGGAGCGCTTCATCGAGCGCTTCGAGCGCCACGCCGCGAAGGCCGCGCAGGTGCAGTCGCGCGTGAAGAAGCTCGACAAGATCGAGAAGCTCGAGCCGCCGCGGGTGCGCGAGCTCGTGCCGTTCGAGTTCCGCGAGCCGCCGCGCTCGGGCAACGACGTCGCGACC
>CAZQHA010000462.1:0-3775 GCA_964592795.1 uncultured Planctomycetaceae bacterium
GGCCGCACGTGCTTCACGAGCCCGGCTTCGAAGTCGACCTCGGCCAGCTGTCGCAGCGAGCGCCACTGCCGGGTCGCGGGATCGTTCACCGCTTGTCGCTGCTTGAGATCGGAGGCGAGGATCTCGAGGACTTGGACGACGGTCTCGGGCTGGCCCGCGATCGCGATCTCGTCCGGCTGTCGCTCGAGGAGATTCCAGACGCGCGCGGCGAAGCGTTCTTCTTCGTCGACGTCGATGCCGTCGATGCCCGGAAGTCGCTCGAGCCAGGCCTGCGCCCGCGCGCGCAACGCGGGAGCCGCGTCCTCGGCGGGCAACGCCGCGTACTTGACGCTCTTCTTCACGAAGCGGTCGCGCACCTTGTAGACGAGCTGCCGCTTCCTCAAGAACTCCCGGCGCGCCGCGGTGTCCGTCTCGATCGCGAACATGCGCGCGAGGAAGCCCGACACGTGGCGCGCGACGTCGATCAAGAGCGCCGATTCGGCCGGCCCGACGAGCCGCTCGACGCCCTCGCAGTGCCGCCGCCAGCGCTCCGCGAGCTCGGGCTGCGCCGCCGCGAGCTCCTCGAGGAACGTCCGCTGGAGGTCCGCCAGCCGCTCGGCGCGGTGGAGATCGAGGAATCGGAAGCCCGGCAGCTGGATCAGATCGCGCGTCGCCTCAATGACCGGCGCTTCTTTGTTCATCGATGCGGATTCCATGGACCGTTCGGCGCGGATTCACCGCGGATAGAAAGGCGTTGCAGTCTATGCGAGCTCCGCTCGCACGGGGAAGGGAACGTCCGTACCGGGCGATCTGTCATACTCGACGCGCCCCGCCTTCCTTTAAATAAGCCCACACCCCGACACATGTCCTTCCTCGCGACCTTCGCACTCGCGCTCGCGCTCGCCGGCGGGCGCGACACGCCCTTTCGAGATCTGACCTTCGACCAAGCGCTCGAGAGCGCGCGCAAGGAGAACAAGGTCGTCCTGGTCGACTTCTACACGACGTGGTGCCCGCCGTGCCGGCAGATGGACGCGCAGACCTGGCCGCAGGAGCGCATCCGCGACTGGGTCGCGAAGAACGCGGTCGCGATCCGCATCGACGCCGATCGCGAGAAGGAGCTCGCGAAGCGCTACTCGGTCAAGGCCTACCCGAGCATGGTGTTCATGAGGCCCGACGGCTCCGAGCGCGATCGGCTCGTCGGGTTCGTCGAGACCGGGCGGTTCGTGTCCGAGGCCGACGAGATCGCGCGCGGTCAGGGGCTCGTCGAACGCGCGCGCACGAGCCTCGTCGGGCACGAGAACGACCCCGCGCGGCGCGAGAGCCTCGGCCGCGCGCTCGCCGCGCGCATTCGGTTCGACGAAGCGCTCGCGGAGTTCACGTGGTGCTTCGACGAGGGCGGCAAGACGCCGAGCTACGCCAACGCGCGGCGAACGTCGCTGATCAGCGAGATCATGCGGCTCGCGGAGCAGTACCCGGCCGCCGCGAAGATGCTCGAGGAGCGCCGTTCCATCGCGGAAGGGGCCGTCCTCGGCGTCGGAGCCACGGCGGACGACGCGCGCGACTTCGCGGCGATCAATCGCGCGCGCAACGAGGCGCGCCGTACGACCGAGACGTTCCAACGCCTCGAGAAGGAAGGGCGTCTCAGCGACGAAGTGAAGGAAGCGCTCCTCGACGAGGTCGTGAGCGGATGGATGGCCGAGCGGCAGTACGCGCTCGTCGTCGAAACGGTCGGCGACGCGGAGGCGCGCGTCGGCAAGCTGGTCGACGCCGTCGAGGCGCTGCGCAAGGAAGGTCCGGACGCGCGCGCTCGCGAGGTCAACGCGTTCAGCACGGCGATGGACAAGGGCGGCACGTTCTACGAAGCGTTGCTCGCGACGGGCGGCACCGACGCGGCCGGCCGCATCGCGGACCGGTTGCTCCGGATGCAGCCGGCGAACACGACGTACGTCGCGCTGATCGAGCGCGCGGTCCGGGCCGAGGCACACGACGCCGCGCGAGCGCTCGTCGAACGCGCCGAGTCGACGCTGACCGAGCGCGAGCGGAAGCTCGTCCACATCGCCGCGCGCAAGATCCCGTCGAAGGAATAGCGCGGCGCTACTTGCCCCGCGCGGCCTGCGCCCGCTCCTCGGCGCGCGCTCCGATCAAGCTCAACGCGCGCGTCACGATCCCGGCGAGCTTGGATTCGTCCACCGCGGCATTCGGATCGTTCCACCCGCACGACAGCGCGTACCAGGACCCGTCGACGCGCGCGCGGACGAGGTACGTGAGGTTCACCACGCCCGTCTCCGAGCCGCCCTTGTAGCCGACGAAGTCGAAGAGCTTCTTCGACACGTCGAGCCCGGGATTGACCGCGAGGACCTGTCGCCAGTTGGCGGTCTTGCCGAGCTCGGTCTCCTTGCGGATCCACTCCATCGCGCGGCACAAGTCGCGCGCCGAAGCGAACCACTCGATCGTGTCGATGCAGAACGGCTTCGCGGCGAGCGACATGTCGATGGTGCGCTCGTCGAGCGGCGTCTCGGGGAGCAGCCCGTCCAAGTACGTGCGCCGATCCTCGGGCTTCATCTTGAGGTACTTGTCCGCGAGCAGTCCCTTCGTCGTCAGCTTCAAGCGGAAGAGCTCGTTCGTCGCGAGGAACGGCGTGTTGCGCTGGGCGGCGGAGTTGCCCATCTCGGAGAGGATCGACTCGACTCGCTCGCGCCCGAGCGCGAACAGGAGGTGGTCGGTCGCGGTGTTGTCGCTCTCGCTGATCATGAAGGTCGCCAGCGCATACAACGTCAGCGGCGTCGCACCCGGCCACGTGTGCAGCTTCCCCGAAGGGAGCGAGCGGTGGCGGTTCTCGATGCGCACGATGCCCTCGGGCTTGCGCTTGCCGAGCGAGACGTCCTGGATGAGCGCGCCGAGGATGTAGAGCTTGAACGCCGATCCGATCGCGAGCACGCGGTCGGGCTCGAGCTCGGCCAGAGGAACGAGTCCTTCCGGCGTCAGCTCGTACGCGGCGAACGACACCTGGCCGGGCAGCGACTTGAGCGTCTCCACCGCGGCCGCCAAATCGGCGATGCCGGGCGCGGGCGGTCCGAACCACAGCGTCACGATCGAATGCGGCGGTGACGAGGTGAGCCCCAGCGTGACCGGCATCACGCTGCCGTTCGCGAAGACCGCGTCGTACTTCGCCGCCAGCGGGCCGGTCGAATCGGTGCGCGAGATCGAGGTGATCGCGCCGTGCGCCTGGAAGAGGCCCGAGCACAGCTCGCGTATCTTGGCCGGCGGGACGGCTTTCACGAAGCTCGCGTCGAAGAGGTCGTCGGCCCACTTGGGCTCGGCGGCGATCAAGGCGGCGACGTCCTGAGCGCGCTTCGCGAGCGTCTCGTCGCTCGTCGATTGCACCGACGCCGACACCGGAAAAACGAGCAGGACGGAGGCAAGAAACGTCTTCATCGCCGGGGAATCTAACGCCGGCCCGTCCGGCCCGCACCCCGGCTGCGTTCACAGACTTCGAACTCGATTCGATCACGCCCCCTCGTAGGGGCCCGATCTGGACCGGGACACGCACGGCCGGTCAGGACATACTGGGGCCGACCCAACCACGGAGGGACACTCATGAGATTTCGGAACATCCTCTTGGCGCTCGCGATGGCCTGCGCCGCGCCGCTGGCCCACGCTCAGATGACGGCGAGCAGCGGCAAGACGACCGTCGATAAGCCGTTCGCGCTGATGGTCGGCGACAAGGCGCCGCCGATCACGATCGCCGAGTGGATCAAGGGATCGGAGGTGAAGGGTTTCCAACCCGGTCGCGTGT
>CAZQHA010000463.1:0-3765 GCA_964592795.1 uncultured Planctomycetaceae bacterium
TCTCGCCGGCGCGGAGCACGAGCACGGCGGCGTCGACCTGCTGGCCGAGGAGGCGCGTCACCGAGCGGTCGACGAGCGGCGGCGCGTCGAAGAAAAGCAGCCGGTGCGCGTGGGTCAGCTCGGCGAGCATCGCCTTCGCGGGCTGCGTCGCGAGCTCGCCCGCGATCGGCTCGCGCGGCGTGCCCGAGACGAGGACGCGCAGGCCGGCGATCCCCGGAACGGACTGGAGTGAAGCCGCGAGCGGGCTCGTGCCGTCGATCACGTCCGAGAGCCCGGGCGACGAGCGCAGCCCGAGCTTCCGGGCGAGCGCCGTCTCGCCGATCGAGATCTCGACGAGCCCGATCGGGATGCGCAGGTTCTGCGCCAAGCCGATCGCGGTCGCGGCGGCGATCGTCGACGTGCCCGCGCCGGAATCGGGGCTCGTGAACAGGATGCGCGACTTGTCGCGCGAGAGCGCGAGCCGCGACATCGACGACCAGACGCCGTCGGCGATCGATTGCAGCGTCGCGACCTGGCTCACGACGCCTTCCTCACGTCCGAGTCCTCGAGCGCGCGCACTTCCGGCACGACCGCGAGCACGACGACGTCGAGCTGCCGCTCGATCGAGCTGGGATAGCGCAGGCGCCGATCGGCGAGCTGCCGCACGATCGCGAAGCCCGAGCCCGCGGCGATTCCGCCGAAGAGCCCCAGCGCGATGATCTTCTTGCGATCGGGGCCGTCCTTGTCGTACGGCAGCGTCGCCGCTTGGAGCACGCGCAGGTTCGCGTCCCCCTCGAGGTCGATGTTCGAGAGCGCTTCGAGCTCGGCGTAGCGCTCGGCGAGCTTGCGGTAGCCGTCACGCTCGGCCTCGATCGAGACGTCCATCATCCCGTGCAAGTTCTTGCACTGCGACAGTTGATCGAGGCGTCCCTGCTGCGCCTTCAGGTGCGAGTCGAGCTTGCGCGTGCGCGTCAAGAGGCCCTGGTCGTCGACGTCGAGGTCGTCGATGCGGCGGCGCAGCGCGGCGTGCTCGGGATTGGGCGCCGCAACCTTGTACGGCGGCACGGTCACGATCACGGGCGGCAGCGCGGCCAGGCGCTCGTCGACGGACTTCAACTGGTCGTCGAACGTCCTCGCGCGGCGCTCGCGCTCGGCGATCGAGAGGTCCGCGAGCGCGAGGTCGTCGCGCTGCTGGATCAGGTTCTGCTTCACCTCGAGCAACGGCTCGAGCTCGGGGTTCGGGCCCATCACCGGCTGCGTCTCCGTCTCGAGGGTGAGCGGCGTCTTGTCGAGCTGCGCCACGAGCGTCCTGCGCTCGGACGCCAGCTCGTCGCGCTCGGTGCGCGCGGCGAAGAGCTCGCGCTCGACGGAATCGATCTCGTCCATCAGCGCTTCGCCTTGCACGGCGATGTCGATGAACCCGCACTGCTCGACGTGCTCGTAGAAGCGCTTGCGCGCGGTCTCGTACGTCTTGCGCGCGTCGAGCACCTTCTGCCGGTGCGTGTCGAGGAAGGCCCGGATCGAGAACTGGCTGCGGTGGCGCTCGATGAACGCCTGCGTCAGCGTGTCGGTCACCTGCTGCGCGCGCTCGGGCGAGGTCGACGTGTGCGTGACCGTGATCACGTTCGAGTCGCGGTCGGTCGCGAGGAGCGTGGTCTCGAAGAGCACCTCGCCCGCGAGCTGCGTCCCGCTGCGGCCGGCCTCGCCCGCGGCGAGCTCGTCCGCGTTCGAGAACGAGAGGAAGAACGACTGCAGCTCGTGCATGCCGCGCACGAAGATCGACGTGTCCGGGCCGTCGTAGCGCGTGGGATCCGCCGGCGTGAGGATGAGCTCGGGACCGAGCCGCTCCGCCACCGACTCGTAGATCGTCGCGTCGCGCAGCATGTGCAGCTCGTCCTGCATCGTCGGCCGCGACTCGCGCCGCTCCGCGCCCGGGACGGCGATGTCCTCGGCGGTCAGCTCTTCGCGCACACCCAGTCGCAGCAGGAGCTTCGCCTCCGACGTGTACGTGTTCGGCTGCGCCGCGGCGAAGACGATGCCGATCACGGCGCCGAGGAGCGCGAGCGCGACGATCCAGCGCCGCGAGCGGGCCAGCGCGATCGCGAGGAACGTCCTCGGATCGGGTCCGGAGCGCTCCTCGTCCGCGAACGGATCCGTCTGCTCGTCGGGCAAGTGGAGGCTGTTCAGGCTGGTCATCAGAAGACGATGGGCAGGATGACGGGCAGCGGGATCGTGCGCGTGATGTAGTTGTTCACCCAGATGCCGACGTCGTCGATCGGCGTATTGGGGATGAACACGAGATCGTTCTGCTGCAGGAAGATCGTCTTCGGCGAGCTCCAGTTCTCGGGACGCGCGTCGATCGTCCACGCGATCTGGCGCTGCGCCTTCGCGTCCCAGCGGACGAGCACGGTGCTCGAGAGGTACGCGCTCTCCTTGACGTAGCCGCCCGCGCGCGCGATCGCCTCGACCAGCGTCATCCGTCCGTCGAGCCCGATCGGAATCGCCCCCGGCTCGCGCACCTCGCCCAGGACCGACACGTTGCGCGTCACGGGCGTCTTGATCGCGACGGTGAGCTCGGGATTCTCGACGAGTCCGACGTACGCCGCGCGCAACTGTCGTGTCAGCTCGTCGGGCAGCATGCCCGCCACTCGACGCGTTCCGAGCAGCACGAACGCCGCCGTTCCGTCGACTTGCACGAGCGTCTCGTGGTCGAACGCGAGCGATTGCACGAAGTGGACGTCGAGCAGATCGCCGGGGACGATCACCGTCTCGCCCGCCGCGAGCGTCGCGTTGATGTCGTCCGCGATGCGCTGGATGGACGGACCGCCGGCGGTCGCGCACGCGCTCGTGAGAGCGAGCGCGAGCACGGCGACACATCGGGCGATGCGCACGGCGGCCGGAGGGGACGGCGGCATTCAGCGCTGTATCGGCCGAAGCGCCCTACCGGCTTGGCCCGGAGCGCCGAGTTCGGAAAGAAGTGAGCGCGGCTAATTCGATCCGGCGCTGGCGCGCCGGAGGCTCTCGGCCGCGCGCGCAGCCTCGTTCGCGCGCTTGGGCTTGCCGGCGAGCGCGAAGAGCCGCGCCAGCTCGTCGAGGATCGGCGCGCTGTCCGGCATCAACTGTTGCGCGCGCTGCATGTGCTCGAGCGCGGCCGGAAGGTTTTTCTCGGCCTCGTAGCAGCGGCTCAGCGCTCCGTGCATGCGCGCTTCCGCCGCCCCGAGCTTCTCGAGCTGCGCCAGCGTCGCCGCCGCCTCGCCGCAGAGCCGCTGATCGAGCTGGATTCCCCCGAGATGGCTCAACGCCGCGCCGTGGAGCGGGTTCTCGCGCGCGATCTCCGCGAAGATCGCCTTCGCCTCGTCGAGCTTGCCCGCGGCGCCGGCGGCGGTCGCGTACTGGAACCGGTTGAGCTCGTCGAGCCGGTCCATCGGGACCGGCCGTCCCGTCTCCTCGAGCGGCGCGGGCAGCGCGTTCGTCGACGGCGGCGCGCCGGCGTAGCCGAGCCCCTGCAGTCGCTCGCGCGCGGCGGCGTCGACGGGCGCGGCCTGTGCGGCGATCGCCGGGCGCCTCGCCGACTCGGCGATCGCGCCGCGGTACTGCGCGACTTCCTCGGGTGCGCTCGCCGACTCGTTGCGCGTCTCGAGCGGGTCACGCGCCACGCGGTACAGCTCGTCGCGTCCGCTCGAGAGGTACTTCCCGGCCTGGTCGACCCACCCCACGATCGGATTCCATCCGAAGTTCATGTAGCCGTAGAAGGATTCGAGGTACACGCCGCGTCCGCCTTCGACC
>CAZQHA010000464.1:0-3764 GCA_964592795.1 uncultured Planctomycetaceae bacterium
CGATCGGCGCGCTGGGAGGCACGCTCGCGGGGCTCGTGATCGGCTACGTGCTGGTCGCGGTCGTGCAGCCGCAGTCGTTCCATTGGACGCTCGAGTACCGGGAGCCGTGGGAGGCGCTCGCGACGACCCCCGGCGCGATCGTCGTGGCGTGCATCGCGTCGGGACTGTGGCCGGCCGCGCGCGCCACGCGCGCGAGCCTCCACGCCGACCTGAGGGAAGACGGATGATCGAAGCACTCTTCCTCGCGTGCACGCTGGTCTTGGGCGCCGAGTGGGAGCGCGTCCGCGCTCCCTACGCGTTCGAGTGGCCGCGCGATCACGGGGCGCATCCCGCCTACCGCACCGAGTGGTGGTACGCGACGGGTGAACTGCGCGCGGAGAACGGACGCCGCTTCGGCGTCCAGTTCACGATCTTCCGCCAGGGGCTCGAGCGCGCCGCGCCTTCCGCGGACCGATCGCGGCTGCACGCCGACGACGTGCTCGCCGCGCACCTCGCGATCGTCGACGTCGGCGCGAAGCAGCTCGCGTTCGCGGAGCGCGTGCGCCGCGCGGCGGCCGGCCTCGCCGGCGCGCGCACGGGAGACCTCGACGCCTGGGTCGAGGACTGGTCGATCCGGCGCGGCGCGGGCGACCGCGTTCACGTCGTCGCCTACGATCGTGAGCGCGCGATCGGAATCGAGCTCGACCTCGTCCCGCGGAAGCCGCTCGTCGTGCACGGCGCGGGCGGCGTGTCGGTGAAAGGCCCCGAGCCGGGCAATGCCTCCGCGTACATGAGCTGGACGCGTCTCGCGACGTCGGGGCGGATCACGTTCGACGGTGAAACGCTCGAGGCCCGCGGCGAGTCGTGGTTCGACCACGAGTGGGGCTCGAGCCAGCTCGGCGCGGGCGTCGTCGGCTGGGACTGGTTCGGCTTGCGCCTCGACGACGGCCGCGAGCTGATGCTGTACCGCCTGCGCGACGAGCGCGGCCAGGCGACGGCCGCGTCCTCGGCGACGCTCGTCGCGCGCGACGGATCGACGCGGGCGTTCGCGAGCAGCGACCTCGCGCTGGACGTGCTCGAGCGCGGCGAGCGCTATCCGGCGAAGTGGAAGCTGCGCATCGCGGCCGCCGCGCTCGACGTCGAAATCGTCGCGATGGTCGAGGACTGCGAGATCGACGGCCGCGCGTCGACCGGTGTGACGTACTTCGAGGGTCCGGTCACGGTGAGCGGTTCCGCGAGCGGGAGCGGATACGCGGAGCTGACGGGCTACGCACGCTCGCTCGCCGCCCGCTTCTGAGATGTTGCCGTACATCAGCGAAGGACTTCCGGGAATCGGCGGGCGATTGAAGCGCGCGCCGGCGCACTTCGAGGTCGTCGAGCTCCCGCTGTACGAGCCGTCGGGCGAGGGCACGCACGTCTACGTCACGCTGACGCGCGAGGCGCACACGACCGCGGAGGTCGCCGGCCGCCTGGCGCGCCTCTTCGACGTCGCGCCGCGCGACATCGGCTACGCCGGCATGAAGGACAAGCACGCGCGCACGACACAGACATTCTCGCTGCCGCTCGCGACCGCGCAGCCCGGCGAGGTCGCCGCGCAGATCGAAGCGGAGCTCGGGCTCGCCGTCCACCGCGCGAAGCGTCACACGAACAAGCTCCGGCTCGGACACCTCGTCGGGAATCGATTCCGGATCGTCGTCGCCGAGCCGGTCGACGATGCGATGGCGCGCGCGCGCGCCATCGCGGGCGTGATCGCGGCGCGCGGCGTCCCAAACTCCTTCGGCGAGCAGCGCGGCGGCGACCGCGGTCGCAACGCGGAGCGCGGGCAGAGGCTCTTCGTCGCGGATCGCGGCTCGCGCTCGTGGGCCGGCCGCCTGCTCGTTTCGGCCTATCAGTCGTCACTGTTCAACGAGTGGCTCGCGCTGCGGATGCAGGCCGGCGCGTTCTCGCGCCTCTTGACGGGCGACGTCGCGAAGCGCCGCGCGAACGGCGCGCTGTTCGACGTGCACGACGCCGCGCTCGAGCAGCCGCGCTTCGACGCGCACGAGATCGCGCACACCGGCCCGATCTTCGGCGCGAAGATGCGACCCGCGCAGGGCGAGGCGCGCGACCTCGAGCGGGAGGTGCTCGCGCGCCGCGAGCTCTGCGAAGCAGATCTCGCCCGCGCCCGGGCGCCGGGCAGTCGCCGCGCGGGCGTGATCTGGGTCGACGAGCTCCGCATCGACAGCGTGCCCGAGGGGCTGTCGTTCGAGCTCACGCTGCCCAAGGGCAGCTACGCCACCGTCGTCCTGCGCGAGTTCATGAAGTCCGGCGACGAGTGAGCGTCACTGCGCGGGCGAGACGAGCTCGAACGTCAGCGACGCCCACAAGCTCTCCCAGTCGCAGTCCGCGTCCGCGGGAGCGCGGACCATGTGCACCGCGCGCACGAGATGGACGCCGTCCTTCGCGAGCGTGAAACGCACGCGCCCGTCGGCATCCGTGCGCACACGGGTCTCCGACCGCGGATCGCTCTCCGCCATCGCGCCGACGAGCGCGCCCTCGAGCGGCTTGCCCTGGTACATGAGCCGCACCGAGAAGGCGTCGCCCGCGCGGAGCGCATACGGGTTCTGCTCGGGGAAGAACTCCAACGGAAAGCCGAGCGCCGCTTCGTGCACGCGGCTCGCGACGTCCGCGCCGCCGACGCGGATCAGCGACTTCGCGCAGCGCGAGTATCGCTCGCGGCCGGGAGCCTTCCGCTCGCCGCGGATGCGGCGCAAGTCGATGATGCGCTCGAGCCCCTCCTCGGCGAGGTAGCTCTCGAACTTCTCGGCCGGAAGCTCGAGCGCGCTCGGCCGGCTGCGGTAGCCGATCCAAGCGCAGCCGGACTCCTTCGGAGTCCAGTAGCCGGCCGGCGACTTGCCGTCGACGCCGGCGATGGACACCGGCTCGGAGCCAACCTGCACGAAGAAGCGCTCGATCTTCTCGGGATTGCGCGCGACCGGCTCTCCGCGGAAGCGCTCGCCGACGCGCAGCTCGAGGGACACGCGCTGCCGCGGGTCGGGACGGAAGCTCGAGGGATGGATCCAGAAGTCGTGCGCGCGTGCGGGCGCGCCGAGCACCACGGCCAGCGCGATCACGATCCAGGCTTTCGGGTTCTGCATGGGGCTCCGAGAAAGGACGCCGCGGCGCGCGCTGCACTCGCGCGCGCCACGGCGTCACGACTACTGGAACAGGTCGTCGAAAGCGTTCTCGTCCTCGGAGAACGAGAGGTTCTGGCCGTTGATCGGGACGGGGTCGGTGTCGTCCGCCGTGTTCGCGATCAAGTTCTGGACGAACGTGTCGCCGCTCGCGGCGCCGCCGCCGTCGTCGTCGTCGTCCGAGGAGCAGCCGACCGCGGCGAACGCGATCAAGAGGCACGGGAGGATGGCGTTCATCGGAACTCCTAGTTCGAGCTCGGCGAGCCCGCGAGCGGCGTCTTGAGGTACGGGAACGTCGCGTCGAAGAACGTCGCGTCGACGATCGCTCCGTCGGTGTAGTCGAGCTGACCGCTGGGAGCGTCCGCGACGTCGAGCAGCTTGCCCATGACCACGCGCAGCGCGAGGTCGACGACGTCGTCGCCCGGGCGGCGCCCGTTCGGGAAGCCCGCGCTGTCGCCGCCGAGGACGCCGAGGTTGCTCTGTCCCGCGGCCGGCGTCGGCGCCGTCGTCGTGTTCAGACGCAGCATCTCGCACGGCGTCGCGGTCTCGTTGAGCGTCGGCACGCCGGTCAAGAAGACCTGGACGAGGTCGCTGCGCGGGAACAGGGTCGGG
>CAZQHA010000465.1:0-3756 GCA_964592795.1 uncultured Planctomycetaceae bacterium
CTCGAGCATCCACCCGCTCGCAAGCGCGAACGAGTCGATCGAGAAGTGGTGCGCGGCGCACGGCGCAGCTGCATAGAAGGACTACGCCCGAGGGCGAGCCCGCCGGGGTCTAAGCCACAGGGAACCCATGCAGTTCAAATTGTTCCGAGATTCTCGCAACGTTCGCAGCCCGCCGAGACTTTTGGAGCTCGCGTTCGTACGCACGCCGATGACTGCGCTCGCGCGTGACGAACGCGACATCGGCGAACCTCGGCACGGCTCCCGTTCGTGATGACGAAGCAGGCAGAGGAGGAGAGAACCTTCGTCGTGCTTCGCGCGCGGCACGCGACGGTTGTCACTCGGCGCGCGGCTCGAAGGATTCGTCATGAAGTGCTTCCCGATCTTCGCAGGCGCGTTGTGCGTCTCAGTGTTGCCTTCTTGGATGCCGGTCCAGGGTGGATTCGGCGGCGGCGGCGGTGACCCGTTGCCCAACGTTCTCGTGATCGTGCTCGACGACGTCGGCAAGGACGCGCTCGAGTGCTATACGGCCTCGCCCGGAACCAAGGCGCCGACTCCCCGGATCACACAGCTCGCGCAGACGGGCGTGAGATTCGAGAAGGCGTACTCGAACCCTCTGTGCAGCCCGACCCGCGCGACGATCCTGACCGGACGCCATGCGTTTCGAACCGGGATGGGCCACCTTTCATCGTGGCTCGCAGACGACTGCTCGCCCGAGGAGTATCCGCTTCCTCTGAGCGAAGAGACCATTCCCGAGGCACTGACGGAGGGTCCGGCGCTGCCGCTGCAGCCTTACAGTTGTGGCGCGTTCGGCAAGTGGCACCTCACGTCGACGGACTACATCGCCCATCCGATCGATCAGGGGTTCGACAAGTTCGTCGGGAGTGTCGAGAACACGGGTGGCCACTTCAACTGGGACCTCATCGAAGCCGACTCGTCCAGCGTGTGCCGCAGCCACGTGGGTGAGCCCTACGCAACCAACTGCGGAGGGGTCTTCGACGAGACCACGTACAGCGCCAGCGTGATTCGTCAAGCCGCGACCGATTGGATCGACAACGTCACCGAGCCATTCTTCGCCTACGTCTGCTTCAATCCGCCGCACCACCCTTGGCAAGTCCCGCCGTACTCGTTGCTGTCGACGGCGACGCTCGGCTCGTTCAATCACGCGGACTACCCACAAGGCGAACCGCAGAACGACCCCGACGACAATCGCAAGGCGTACCGGTGGATGGTCGAGTCGATCGACACCGAGATCGGCCGACTCGTCGACAACATTCCGACCGGCAAGCGCTCGCGCACGACGATCCTCATCGTGTCGGACAACGGAACGCCGGCGCAGGTGATCGACACGACCTACTATCAACCCAGTCACGCCAAGGGCGGCGTCTACGAGCAAGGCGTCAACGTGCCGATGATCGCCAACGGCTACAAAGTGCACACCGGCGGTCAAGCGTGCATGGGACTCGTGAATACGGTCGACATCTGGCGCACCGTGATCCACCTCGTCGGCTTGCCGGTACAGGTGCCCGCGGGTTACGCGTTCGACGGGAAGAGCTTCAAGAACATGCTCGCGAACCCGACCGCTTCCAGCAATCGGACGCAGGCCTTCTCGCAGATCTATCGGCCGACCATGCCGTACGATCCCGCCGCATATCAAGAAGTCTGCGGCCAGATGCCTCCGGCACTGGAGGCCGTGCTGCCCTCGCATCAGCGCGCGCTGACCGACGGCCAGTACAAGTACATCCGCCGCTATCACCCGAACACGACGCTCGGGCAGACGTACCAAGAAGCGTATGACCTGACCGCGAACCCGTTGGAGAAGACGAGCGGGCCCTATCCGTTCGTGAACCTCTGGGACTACTGGGGCTGGTCGCAACTCACCGAGGTCTGCCACGAGAACCCGGGGGTGATGCCCAATCCGGCGATTCCGGGCCAACAAGCGGTGTGGAAGCTCTTCGAGGACATGCTCACGCTGAGCGGCTCCTGAGGACTGTGCGCGATGCCGCGCGTGACCGAAAGGTCGCGCGCGGCGGGTCGCGACCCCGATGAAATAGAAGGCTCGCGGCGCGCTCGTCTCCCAACCCTGAGACGCCGCGAGCTTCCTTCGAAATCGGCCACCGTGGGGCGAGCCACGTTCGCTAGCGTCGCTCTCGGAGCGCGGCGGACCAGATTCCTTCCACTGCGATCGCGTCACGTCCACGGATCCGCCCCGGACGTGCTCGAACCCCGGCGTGGCACGAACGGAGAGCACGAGGGCAGCCCACGGCTTCGCTCTCGGTCTTCTCGCGCCGTTCGGCTCGGCGATCGTCTCGCGCGAATCGGTCTCGCGGTACCTGACGACCTTCTTGGTCAGCGCCGCCGTGCTAGGAGGACTCTGGATGGTGTTCATGCGCTGGCTCTTCGGATCGGCGAACCGCGCTCGCGAGAAGGCGATCGAGGACATGCGGCGGCGCGACGCGGAGATCTTCGCGCTGCCCGCGGCGGAGGCGCGCGCGCGCGCCGAGGCGCTCCTCGCCGACCCGAGGAAGTTCGATCGCTCGGCGTCGACGGTGGGGGACGCGGCGGCGCTCGCGACGCTGTCGCCAGCGCTGCAGGATTTCTTCTCGCGGCACGAGAAGGTGCACGTGCGCCACGGCGACACGCTGCTCGAGCGCGAGCTGATCGGGCCGTCCGAGCGGAAGCGCGGCTACCTTCGCATCGGACGCGACGCCGATCTGACGGAGCTCGTCGTGCGCGCGGGAGAGGATCCGGTCTTCGAGATCGACGGCAGCGAGACGAGCGACGCACAAATGAGGCGGTACCCGAGCGTGTACCACCTCATCGTGAGCGTGTGCGACACGATCTATCCCGCCGGAGAAACGCGCTGACGCTCAGTTCGGCTTGCGCGCCAGCTCGACCCGTGCCCGCAACCCGTCGTCCTCGAACGTCAGCCCGAACGCGCCGCGCGTGATCCGCTCGAGCGCTCGCGGCAGCGCCGGTCCGTCGATCGGCGCGCTCGGCGAGCCGTAGTCGCTCGCTTCCATCGTCTGCCGCGCGTCGCTCCAGACGAACGCGCCGCCGCCGGGCGACACGAGGCGCACGTTCCAGAGCTTCTCGTGGAGCTCGACCGGATCCTGATCGGGATAGCGGCGCTTCCACTCGTTGAGAATGGGCAGCGCCGACCACGCCGCTTGTTGCGCTTCCGCGCGCACTTCGTTCGACGACAGCCTGCCGATGACGTCCAGCGCGTCGGGCTCGATGCGCAGCGCCACGCTCTCGCCGAGCCACGGACGTTGGCTCTCCGGATCGGGCCGCCCCGCCTTGCGCGCGACTCGCCGGTCGATCGCGCGCTGGAGCAGGTCCTCGCGCAGCGTGAGCACGAACGCGTCGGGCATCGCGGCGTAGTACGCGGCGGCCTTCTCGCCGATCTCGCCCAGCGCGGCCGGCGAGGAGATCTTGACGTAGGCCTGCTCGTTCCACGTCTTCGTCTCCCACACGACGAGACCGGGCGCCGACTGGTCGGAGAGCGCGCGCAACGACGTGAGGAAACCCGCCAGCTTCAGCGCGTCCTTCACCTCGACGTGGAGCGCGAGCGGCAGGCGATGGAAGTTGTCCTCGAAGAAGCCGGAGCGATCGCTCGCGGATTCGAGCTCCTTCCAGAAGGCGTCGGTGTCCGCGTACAGCGCGACGCCGCTCCCGATCCAGCCGAGCGGATCCGCGCCGAACTGTCACGCTATTTTGCGCCCACCATCGTGGACCGGCTGGCGCGTGCGTCGTCCG
>CAZQHA010000466.1:0-3746 GCA_964592795.1 uncultured Planctomycetaceae bacterium
GCTCGACTGGTAACTGGTCTGGGCGAACAGCTCGAGCCAAGCGCGCAACTCGCCGAGCTGCACGATCTCATCGGTGTCCATCTGCGCCGCCGACTTGTACGGCGACATGTCGCCTTCGATGCGCACTTCGGTCTCGCGCATGCCCGCTTCGATCTGCGCGCGCTCGGCCGGATCCTTGGAGAGGATCTCGAAGTCGTCGTCGAGCTTCGTGTTGAACGCCGCGATCGCGAGCGTGCGGCCTTCCATCACGCTCTGGCGTGCGATCGGCGTCGAAAGTTGGACCACGGGATCGTACGGCAGGCCGGCCATCGCGTAGTAGCCGGCCCCGGATGCCTTGCGCAGCAGCACGGTGAACATCGGCGTGCTGTTCGTGCTGTTGGTGTAGATCAAGCTCGAGCCATACCCGAGCAATCCCAGGCGCTCGGCTTCGACGCCGATGTCGAAGCCCGAGATGTCCTGCAGCCACACGATCGGGATGCCGTCGGAGTCGCACGCGCGGCTGAACGCCGCGACCTTCGCGATGCCCTCCTTGTAGAGGATGCCGAGCGGTTTCTTCTGGTCGACGTGCTCGGGATCGTCCATCAAGCCCTGGCGGTTCGCGACGAAGCCCATGTAGAGACCGTCGACGCGCCCGACGCCGACGATCATCTCCTTGCCGCGCGCGGGGAGGATCTCCCAGAAGAGGCTGTGGTCGACGAGGCGCGCGATCACCTCGAGGGCGGGATACGTCATGCGATGATCGGCCGGAAAGATGCCGGAGAGCTCGCGCGCGGGATGGAACGGCGCCGCGGGATCCGCGCCGTGCCGGTGGAACGCGACGCCGGACGTCGGCAATCGCCGCACTTCGGCGCGGATCATCGCGAGCGCCGTCTCGTCGTCCGGCACGCGCACGTCCGCGCAGCCCGACTGGTGCACGTGCACCTCGGGACCTCCGATGCCCTGGCTCGAGAGATGCTGGCTCTTCGCGCCTTTGATCAGCGCCGCGCCGGCGATGACCATGTACGCGCTCTCGGTCATGTACACGCGATCGGAGATGATCGGCATGTAGCCGCCGCCGGCGATGCAGTCGCCGAAGACGCCCGCGATCTGCGGCACGCCCGCGTCGGAGAGGAGGCTGTTCTTCTTGAAGATGTGACCGGCGCCGGTGCGGCCGGGGAACGAGCGCGACTGCTCCGGCAGGTAGAGCCCCGAGCAATCGACGAGGTAGATCACCGGCAGCCGCAGCCGCAGCGCCATCTCCTGCGCGCGCTCGATCTTCTCCGGCGTCATCGGCCACCACGATCCCGACGCGACCGTGTTGTCGTTCGCGATGACGACCGTCCAGCGGTCCTCGACGCGCACGAACGCGGTGACGACGCCGGCGGCGGGGGACGCGAGCTTGCCGAATTGGCGTCCCCAGTTGACGAACGTGCCGACCTCGCGCACTTCGCTGCCGGCATCTTTCAAGCGCTCGACGCGCTCGCGCGCGGTCAACTTCTGCTTGGCATGGACGCGCTCGGCGTACGCGTCGCCCCAGCCGGCGGCGACCTTGGCGCGCCGGTCGGCGAGCTCGTTGTCCCGCGCGGCGAGCGCCGCGCGGTTCTTCTCGAACGTCGCCGAGTCGAGGAACGCGTCGCGGGCGGATCCGATCGGCGAGAGGGGGACGTGCGCCATGGCCCGCAGATTGTTGCGAACGTCCCGCGCGCGGTCCACTCGTGCGGCGTGGTGTCGCCGCGTTCGACGTCTACGGTCCGTGCGATTCGATCGCGAGCGAGTGGAACCGGATCAGCACCGACAGATCGCCCGACGCGATCTTGACAGTCTCGGGAAAGTAGAGCTCGCCGATCTTCTGATACGAGTACTCGGCGTGCCTCTCCGGTTGTCCGCGCACGGCGAGATCGAACCGCGAAGGCACGAATCGGCGCGGGGTCACTTCGTCGAACAGATAGTGGCTCGTGAACGCGGGCGTTTCGACCGACAGCGGGAGCGCCGTGGTCCGCGATAACCGGATCGTCATCGATTCGTCCGGTCGCGTGCCCTGGATCGCGACGTCGACGGCGTCGCCGGCTTCGGTGCAACCCGTGACCTTCGATCCAGCGTTCAGCAGAGTCGGATCGTTGAGCGGCAAGCCTTGGAAGGCACCGGTGACCGTCATCGCGACGCGGTGCTTGATCTCCGCGATCGCCTGCTTCGTCCGTTCATCCACCGGCTCGTAGGCGAAGTCCGTCTCCGCCGTCATCTCGCCGCTGCCCGTGTCGATCGAGCCACGGACCTTCACGCGTTCGAGCGCGGCGATGAAGCGCTTCGCGTCGACGTCGTGCTTCTTCGCGAGCTCCGCCTTCATCATCGCGATCATCGGCGCGAGCACGTTCGTCTCGGCCTCGAAGCGGACGACGACGCTCGGCTTGGGCCAGCGGTAGAGCTTCTCCTCGGCCTGCTTCAGCCAGGAATGGCCGTCGCGCAGCGGCAGCGCGAGAGCGATCAGCACGAGCGTCGCGTGGATCATGAGACGGTCCCTCCGCGAGCCCAGTTCGACTTGCGGCGATCCCCAACTTGAAGGCTCGCTCGATCCGCAACCGGATCGTCCACCGACGGAGCACTCCCGCGGCGCGCGCGCCCCTCTGGCGCCTTCCCGCTCAGCGCGCGTGCACCGCCGCCTCGAGGGAGGCGAGCACCGTTCGAGCCTCTTCGCCTAGGCGCGATCCGATCGCGTAGAGCCCGGCGCGCAGGACGACGTGCGTCTCGCCGGCGTCCTTGGCGCGCACCGTCGCGACCCAGACTTGCGGCGTCTTGCGCTGCGGACCCTCGAAGCTCGTCGACCAACGGTCGAACGGCGAGTCGGCGGCCGCGCGCAGGATGTGCGCGTCGGCGAGCGTGGCCGCCGAGCGCACGTCGATCGCCGTCACGCGCCGCTCGACTTCGACGTCGAGGTCCGCGCGGGCGAGCGCTGCGCCGAGCTCGCGCGCTACGTCGTCCGGAGCTCCGGGGGTCGTGAATCGTCGCTCGATCGATTCGAGACTTCGATCCGTCCGCAGCGCGGCGATCGGCGCCGCGATCCACAGGCAGACGAGGCTCGCGAGGACGTGGCAGCCGACGTCGAGCGCGACCTCGCGACCTTCCCGCCGCGCCGGCGAGCCCGCCGGCGGCCGCACGCCGACATGGAGCGCGATCGCGATGAAGAGGAAGCCCACGAAGAACACCGGCCACGGCGGAAGACCGTTCGCCTCGAAGCCGGCGTCGCTCGTGCGACCGGCGAGGGCGCGCACGATCACGTCCTGATCGGCGCCCGGCACGCCGCCTCCGGCGCGCAAGAACCCGTATGGATCGAGTCGCCACGCTTCGAATTGTCCGTCGGCGCCGCGGAACGCCGGATGCCACGCGTGGGTGCCGCGCTCCCAGTGGATCCAGTGTGCGAGCGCGATCAGCGCGAAGCCCAGCGAGAGCCAGACGAACATCGTCGTCGCGCGCGCGGCCTTGACGCCGCGGGGAGACGCCGCGAGCGCGCCGGCCAGCGCGGGTCGCTCTTGCAGCCTTCCGTGCAGCATCAGCCCGGCGACGAGCGCCAGCGCGGCGAACGAGAGGCCGAACGCGAACGGCCCGAAGTTCCACAGCGTCGCCGCGACGATCCAGAACCCGGCGCACAGTGCGAACCCGCGCACGCCGCGCAGCGGATCGCGTCGCGCCGGATGCTCGCGCTCCGCCGTGCGCCCGGCCGGCGCCGACTCGACGCGCGCGACGTCCGACTTCACCTCCAGCGCCTGCTGGTA
>CAZQHA010000467.1:0-3297 GCA_964592795.1 uncultured Planctomycetaceae bacterium
GATCGGCGCTCTGGCGTCGGTCGCGTGCTTGGAGCTCGGATATCGGTGGTTTCGACTACCGGCTCTCGGTCCGACGACGAACCCGGCGTACGTGCAGCACGACCCGGAGCTCGGCTGGGTGTACCGGCCGCACGCGAGAGCGCGACACCGCACGCGCGAGTTCGACGTGACGATCGAAATCAACTCGCGCGGCTTCCGCGGGCCCGAGTGGGGCGAGAAGCGCGACGGTCGACCCCGCGTCCTCGTGCTCGGCGACTCGTACGCGTTCGGCTGGGGCGTCGAACAGGTCGAATCGTTCTCGTCGCGGCTGCAGACGCTCGCGCCCGAGTGGGAGATCTTGAACGCCGCGGTGTCGGGCTACGGCACCGATCAGCGGTACCTGCTCCTGTTGCGCCTCTTGCCGGTCGTCCAGCCCGACCTCGTGATCGACGTGCACTGCTCGAACGACGGTCCCGAATGCTCGTCGCGCGCCGTCTACGGCAAGCCCAAGCCGTACTTCGTCCGCGGATCCGCGAACCTCGAGTTGCGCGGCGTGCCCGTACGCGAGCCGTCCTGGCTCGAGCGGTCGTCGCTCTTCTACCGCGCGATCGCGAAGGAGCTCGAGGAGCGAAGGTCCTCGGATCGCATCCCGGACGTCGAGCGCGGCTGGGGGCTCGTGTGCGACCTCTATCGCGAGATGGCGAAGCGTCTCGACGGTGTGCCGCTGGTGATCGTGTCGGACGAGGCGCGGCTCGGCCACCTCGCCGCGGCGGAGAAGACGTTGCACCACGTCGATCTGCGGCCGGTGCTGCGATCGCAGCCCGAAAGGCTCACGTTCCGCGTCGACGGGCACTGGACGCCCGCGGCGCACGCGCGGGTCGCGACCGAGCTGTCGCGTGCGCTGCGGCCGCTCCTCCCGTGATCAGCTCTCGTCGGAGGCGTCGTCTTTCGATTCTTCGTCGCCTTCGTCCGGATCGTCGTCGCTCGAGTCGCCGGAGTCGCCGTCCTTGTTCTCTTCCTTCTTCTCGGGCTCGTCGACCTTCTTCTCTTCGGACGACTCGTCCTTCTCGTCGTCGCCGGTCTCCTCCGGCTTCGCTTCCGACGGCGTGACCTCGGTCTCGCCCTTGTCGATCTTCTTCTCCGGCGCTTCGCTCGGCGTGCGCGGACGGATGTGCGCGAAGAAGAGCTCCTGCTCCTTGTCGTAGACCTGCTTTCCGTCGACGACCGCGTACTGGACGAACGTCTCGTAGTGGAGCACGTCGCCGTCGGTCACGATCAGGTCGCAGTCCTTGCCGACCTCGAGCGAGCCGACGCGGTGCGAGATGCCGAGGATCCGCGCCGGAACGACCGTGATCGACTGGAGAGCGGCCTCCTCGGAGAGCCCGCCGCGCACCGCGAAGCCGGCCTCGATCGCGAGCGCCATGATGTCGCGACCGACGATCCCGCCCAGGTCGACGCTCTCGGTCGCGGGCACGACGGCGACCGGGACGCCGGCCTTGTGCAGGATGGCCGCGTTCTCGATGCTCGACCCGCCCGGGCGCGTGAGGTCTTCGCGCTTCGGCAAGCGCGCGCGCGGCGTGAGGATCACGGTCGCACCCGCGCGGCCCAGCTCGTCGGCGATCGTCCAGCCTTCCTGGCAGTCCTCGATCACCGGGCGGAAGCCGAACTCTTGCGCGAGCCGCGCGATCCCGAGCAGGTCGTCGCGCGTCGCGGAGTTGAACTTCGCCTTCGACTCGCCCTTGAGCACGGCGAGCACGGTGACGTCGACGCCCTTCTTCGAGGGCTCCTTGAGCTCCTTGTCCTTCTTGACCTTTTGCTCCCAGTCGCGGTACTTGCGCAAGTACTCCGACGCGGTGACGAACTTCTCGCGCAGCGTGCGCTTGCCGGACGGATTGCGCCCGCTCCACGCCAGCGGCGAGAAGATCTTGTCGCCGACGACCGCGTCCTTGACCGAGAAGCGCTTGAGCTTCACGGCGGAGTTGCCCGTCCCGGTCGTCGTGATCCCCGACGCGAGCCCGAGCACCATCCGCGAGTTGAACGGATCGATCGTGTCCTCGAAGTCGGTCGAGGCCTGGCTCAGGAGCCCGCGCGACGAGATCGCCACCATGCCGGGGTACACGCGCAGCCCGGTCGCATCGATCGTCTTCGCGTCCGGCGGGATGTCGATGTCGTAGCCGATCGCCTTGATCTTTCCGTTGCGCGCGAGGATCGTCGCGCCGCGCAGCGCCGCTCCCGTGCCCGTGTACACGTCCCCGCCGACGACGGCGAAGAAGCGCTCGGGGCCGTCGTCCTTCTCTTCCTCGGCTTCGCCGGCTTTGTCGCCGCCCTCGCCGCCTTGCTGCTCGCCGCCTTCCTGGAACGCGCGCGCGATCGTGAGCTCGGTACCCGCGAACAGAGCGCAGAGCGCGAAAGCGCCCGACGCGATCCCGCCGCGGAACGAAACGTGTCGTCTCACAGCCCCACCTCCCCGAACATCACGCGGCCTTCCAACACCACCGCTTGGATCCGCGTCGCCGGCTCGAACGGATCGCCGTTCAAGAGGACGAAGTTCGCGTCCTTGCCTTTGTCGAGGCTGCCGAGCCGCTCGCCGACGCCGAGCAGCTCCGCCGGCTCGAGCGTCAGCGCGCGCAACGCGACGTCGCGCGGGAGCCCGGCGTTCACCATCTCGGCCGTGTGCGTGAGCCAGCGCTCGTGGTCGAGCAGCGTGTCCGTGCGCGGGATGAAGACGACCTTGGCGCCCGCGCGCGTGAGCTCGCTCGCGAGGTTGCGCTGCCGCATCGTCCCGGGCGTCAACGTGATCAAGGGCTCCATCACGACGCGCAGGTGCTTGTCGCCGATGCCGTCCTCGTCGAGGTCGTGCGTCTTCTTGTCGGCGACGTAGAAGAGGTCGATCTCGCGCGTCATCGGCACGCGCAGATCCCACGTGAACGTCTCCTTGCCGATCGCGTCGAGGAGGTGCAGGTACTCCGCCGCGTTCGTGATGCTGACCAGCGCGCGGAGCGTGCCCTTGCGCAAGTCGACGAAGGGCTTCGTCTTCGGATCGGGCTCCGACGGCGTGTACGTGTCCTCGGCCTTGGCGTCGGGCTTATCCGCCTTCGGCTCGTCCTTGGGCGGCTCCTTGGTCTCTTCCTTCTTCTCCTCGCCCTTCTTCTCTTCGGCCTTCTCGTCCTTCTTCGCGGGAGCCTTCTTCTTCTTGGCCTCTTGATCCTTCTCCCACTTCTCGCGCGCCTTCTTCTCCTTCGCGTCGTAGTCGTCGGCCTTCTTGAAACCGTCGCGCAGGAGCTTCTTCGAGTTCGACGCCGCGCGCAGGATGATCTT
>CAZQHA010000467.1:3307-3737 GCA_964592795.1 uncultured Planctomycetaceae bacterium
CGGCTCGTGGACGCGCATCTCCTCGGGCGTCTTGCCCACCGGGCGCACGACCACCGCTTGTCCGGGGATGCCGTTGCCCGGCGGATACAGGCCGAGCGTCGTGACGCCGAACTTGACGACTTCCTCGTAGTCTTCCGCCGCCGGGAAGAGCTCGTCGAACGCGCGCACCTCGGGGTTGAGATCGTCGCCGGCGCCTTCGCCGTCGAGGCCCAGGCGCGAGTACGCGTTGACGAGACCGGGCATCACGACCCACTCCGGGCGATCGATCACCGGGATGCCGCGCTCGACCGGCAAGTCCTCGCCGATGGTCGCGATCTTGCCGTTCTCGACGAGGATCACGGCGTTCTCGATCGTGCCCTTCGACACCGTCTCCGCGCGTCCGACGCGGATCGCGTAGAGATCGACCGCCGGCGGCGCGCCCAGCGCCGCT
>CAZQHA010000468.1:0-3733 GCA_964592795.1 uncultured Planctomycetaceae bacterium
GTCCGGCACGCCTACCAGGCGCTCGCCATCGACGAGCACCGAGCGCCGTTCGCGCCGACGCTGTGGACGGCGAAGCCGAAGCCCGGTCAAGTCGTGAAGCAAGTCTGGTTCTGCGGCGCGCACAGCGACGTCGGCGGCGGCTACGCGCGCTCCGGGCTCTCGGACATCTCACTTCAATGGATGATCGACGCGGCGCAGTCCGCGGGCCTCGCGTTCGACGCGGCGGTCATGTCGCGCCTGCCGCTGGACCCGGATTGGAAGAGCGAGCCGCACGTTTCCAAGCGGGGTCTGTACCGGCTCACGTCGGGCATCGATCGGATCATCGGCCGGAGCACGGAGTGCTCGCGGAAGACGAAGCGCGTCACGAAGGGCATCGACGCGACGCAGGCGTTGCACCCGACGGTGGAGAAGCGTTATCGCGAGGTGCCCGGCTACCGACCGGCGTCGCTCGTCGAGTACTTCCAGCGGGTCGAACGCATGCCGCAACCGGAGCCTCAACCCGCGATCGCCCCCGCGCCCGCTTTGCGAAGCGACGGGCGGACCAAAGTCCATTCGTGAGCCGCGTCCGCTCTCGGCTTTCCTGAGCTCCTCGAGCCCTGCTCCCTGTCGGGCCGGAGCTCGCACGTCGGCGAGCTTGATCCCGCGATTCACACCCATTCTTGCCCGGCACTGCGGACACGCTCGGCAGGCTCGTCGGCGGGACGACGCGCCGGCGAACTCAACACAGGAAGGGTAACGAGATGATTCGGTCCAAGAACTTGTGCGCGGGATTGGTGATCGGGTTCGCAGTGCTTCCGGCGGCGAGCGCGCGGGCGCGCGGCGGCGGAGGGGGACCCGGCTCGCCCTTCTGCTTCGGCGACGGCAGCTCGGGCCCGTGCCCGTGCGCGCCGCCCGACGTGGTTCCCGCGCCGAGCGGCGCCCCGGGCCACGGTTGCGCGAACCCGCAGAATCCGAACGGAGCGTTGCTCACGGTCACCGGGACCGCGTTGCTCGGCCCCGGCGACACGGTGCAGTTCCACTGCCTGATCTCGAGCACCGTTCCGATCACGCCGTTCTCGGTCCTCATCAAGGGAGACGCGGTGAACAACGGCGTTCCGATGAACGACGGCATCCTCTGCATCACTCGCCCACCGGGCACGATCGTGCGCTTCGGCGGTCACATGGCCGGCTCGAACGGCGATCTCCCCGGTGAGTGGACGTATCCGAACGCCGTGCAGACGATGCCGGTGTCCGTGCGGACGGCGCAGAACGCGGGAACGGCGTTCTATCAACTGTGGTATCGCAGCACGGACGCGGGCTTCTGCAATCCGTCGCTGTCGAACTACTCGAACGGAATGGCCGTGACGTGGCAGTGACCGCGCCGAATCGCGCTCGACCGATTCGTTGATCCACGCGGTGACGGAGCGTATCCCTGTGGTCGAGGCTCCGTCGGAGCGAGCCGCCACTTGTGAGCATCCTGGCCGGGGAACGCTCGTCGCGTGGCTCACGGATGTCGGCGGGGCGCGTGTGGAATGCCCCACACACGCCCCGCCGGCCACTTCTCTCCGGGCCGGTCCGAACCGCAGTTGCGAGCAGCTCTGCGAACGGTCTCCCCAGATCCTCTCTGAGCGCAGACGGCGCCGCGGGACATCGCGTGAGCGATTTCGCGACTCGCGACCGTCACTCGACCGTGATGTCCATGATCGAATCGCCGGCCGGCGAGGCGTCCGCCGATCCGACCTGGATGTAGAACGCCTCGCCGAGCTCCGCATAGAAGGATGCGCTCGCGTGGCCGCCGGGCTCTCCTTCGCTGCAAGCGTCGTCGTCGCACGTCACGACCGTCGCGGGCGGTCCGCTCTCGACCTCGTAGATGGCGATCCGGCTGTCGAACTCGGATTGGATCGCGCAGAGCGAGACACTCCAAGTCCCGGATTCGTCCGCCACGAACTTGAACCAGACGTCCTGCTCCATCGAATCGGCGGCCCAGCACGCCGTCGCGTTCTGCCCTTCCGATCCGGGCGTCGCGAGGTGCATGGTGAAACGGGTGCGCCCTCGCGACGCGGAGGTCCATCCGCTCCAGTTGTCGTTGATGGGAACCGTCCACCACGCCGGTTGCGATTCCGCGGGATCGGACTCGCGAGTCCGTTCGAGCGACTCCTCACGCGTCGGAGCACTCGCGTGCGTCGCACCGATCGCGCGCGTTGCAGCGACGATCGACGAAACCAACAGCGTTCCCACGACACCACGAATCAAGAGGTTCTTCTTCACACGAGACTCCCCACGTCGATTGACGTCTTGTGAAACGGCCGCTGAAGACAGACCTCGAGCGCAGTCGCACGCACAATCGTCCAGCGATCACGCAGCGTGATCTGGTTCCGGAGCTGCTCGTCGAGCGCTCGCTGCTTCAGGGCCGACGCAACTTGAAGCGGAGAGTCGCGATCAACTGGACATCGAATCGCGGAAGAAGCGGCGTGTCGTCCGTAACATTCGCCACGGTCGCGTCCAACGTTTGACGCGTCGATTCGACGTCAGAAAACGCGTCCCGTCCGCGCAGCATCTCGCATGTATTCCTACATGCGAGCGACACGAACATCCGCGGACTTCGTGCTGCGCCGAGCGCACGATCCATGCAGCGCTGCGCTCACGATCGTGGACCGCGAGCGTCACGGAGAGGCCGCGTACGTGCGTTAAGTGCGTCGAACGAGCTTTGCGCCGAGCGCTCGCCGGACGTTCTCGAAGTACGCAGCCCCGCGGGCACCGAATGCGTGCATCGATTGGGGGCGACGCAGCTCGGCGAACCTGGGATCCGTCAGCACCGATCGCAGCTCGAAGATCGAGCGCTCACGCGCTTCTCGATCGGCGGAGGTCAGTTTCTCGCGGCAGTCGGTCGAGTGCGCCTCCAGCAAATCGAGGACGCACTGCGCGGCTCGATCCCGCGCATCCATCGGCGTCCGCTTTCGGAACGCCCAAGTCGCCAGGCCCCGCGCGAGCGCGAAGGCCGGAGCGTCGCGGCAGATGCGCCGGGCGCGCTCTTCGCGCTCGTGCGCGTCCATGGCGGACCACGACTCGACGAACCGTGCCGCGCCTTCGTCGATCCGCCCCTCGAGGCACTGGCGAACGATCCGCGTCAGCTCGACATCGGCGTTCCCGCGATGCGCGTACTCGAGCGCGCGGAGGACGCTCGACAAGCGGCCGTCCGGCGTACTGCTCGAGAGTTGCTCGAGCACGTCGAGCGCGCCGCCGAGGTCGCCGAGCATCGCGAGCGCTTCGGCGCGGACGCATCGTGCCTCGACGGAGCTCCGTTGATGGCATGGAAGTCTCTCGAGCCAGTCGAGCGCACGAAGGGGCGCGCCGGTGAACAGCTCGTGATTCGCGAAGATCACGTACTGCCCCGTATCGGTGACGTCGAAGGCGCTCAGCCGCCGCAGCGCTTCCGCTCGCGCGTCCGCCAGGTAGGTTCGCGCGACGGTCGACCGAAAGCGGTCGTCTTCATGGATCCGCAGCGTGTCCACGACCTGTACGGCGCGATCGGAATCTCCGAGGCGGAGCAGGAGATCGAGGGCCCGTCGTACGGCGTTGGGTTCGTCTTCTCGGAAGTACAGCCACTCGACCAAGCGGTCCGCGGCTCGTGCGTAGTCGCCCAGCGCCAACGCGGCGTACCCTTGCGCGAAGCATCGCAGGCCGGGATCGGAGATCGATCCGATCTCACCCTGCAACTCACCGAACACCGCACGCGCGTCGTCTCTCTCCAGCG
>CAZQHA010000469.1:0-3729 GCA_964592795.1 uncultured Planctomycetaceae bacterium
GCGCCCGCGCAGTCGGCGTTCGTCGTCGTCGGCATGGCGGCGCTGATCGCGGGCGTCACGCACGCGCCGATCATGTCGATGGTGCTGATCGTCGAGCTGACGCACGACTTCGGCCTCGTGCTGCCGTTGACGCTCGCCACCGTGGCGAGCGCGCTCACCGCCCGCTGGCTCGCGCGCGACTCGATCTTCACCGAGGCGCTGCGCGCGCGCGGCGTGCCGATCGACATGGGCATCGAGGAGCTGACCCTGCGGCGCATCCGCGTGCGCGATCTCGTGCGCTCGGGGCTCGCTTCGCTGCGCGTCACGACGCCGCTCGACGCGGTGCTCGAACGCTTCCGCGAGACGCGCCTCGACGTCATCTATCTCACCGAGGCCGACGGCTCCTTCCGCGGCGCGGTCGATCTGCACGACGTGAAGGACCTCCTGAACCGCGAGCAGCTCGGCGGCGTGGTCATCGCGAGCGACGTCATCCAGATGCCGCCCGTCGTGTCGCCCGACATGTCGCTCGCGGAGGTGCTCGACATCTTCAGCGATCCCGAGCGCGAGGAAGTGCCGGTCGTCGAGACGCAGGGCGGGCGCCAGGTGCTCGTCGGACGTCTCACGCGGCGCGACGTGATCGCCGCGATCAACCTCGAGGTGCTCAAGCACCAGACGCGGCGCACGCGGCTCTTCGTCGCCGGCGCGCGCGAGCCCCATTGGGTCGAGCTGCCGAACAGCTACCAGATCGCCGAGCTCCCCGTGCCCGAACACATGCGGCGCGGAACGTTGAAGGAGAGCGGGCTCGCCGACGAGAAGGGCATCACCGTGCTCTCGCTCGTCGAGCGGTTGCCGGGCGGCAATTCGCGCAAGACCACCGCCGATCCGGAGGCGCAGCTCGGACGAGTGTCCGCGCTCGTCGTGATGGGCCGGCCGGGCGACATCGAAGCGCTGCGCGCGCGCACGGAGCACAGAGAAAAGGTCTGATGCAGTACGGGTTCCTGATCGATCATCGGCGCTGCATCGGCTGTCACGCGTGCACCGTCGCGTGCAAGTCCGAGAACGACGTCCCCGTGGGCAGCTTCCGCACGTGGGTCAAGTACACGGAGAAGGGCCGCTTCCCCGCGATCAAACGCCACTTCTCGGTGCTGCGCTGCAACCACTGCACGAACGCGCCGTGCGTCACGATCTGTCCGGTCAACGCCCTGGAGAAGCGCACGGACGGCATCGTCGACATCGATCGCGACGCGTGCATCGGCTGTCGCGCATGCATGCAAGGCTGCCCATACGACGCGATCTATCTCAACGAAGACTCCGGCGCGGTCGAGAAGTGCCACTTCTGCGCGCACCGCGTCGAGAAGAAGCTCGAGCCGGCGTGCGTGATCGTGTGCCCGGTCGGCGCGATCGTCTCCGGCGACCTGCACGATCCCAGCTCGCGCATCGCCCAGATGGTGAGCGAGCACGACACGCTCGTGCGGCGCCCCGAGCAGAAGACGGGGCCGAACGTGCACTACCTCGACGTCGAGCCGCTCGCGCTGCAGCCCGGCTCCGTCGAGCGGCCCGACACCTATCTCTGGAGCGAGCGGCCTTCCGACAAGTCGGAGCCGTGGCCCGCGAAGCTCCCGCTCGAGCCCGACGCGCGCACCGTGCTCGACGCGGGGCACAAGGTGCAGTGGGGCTGGCCGGTCGCCGCGTACCTCGTGACGAAGGGCATCGCGGCGGGCGCCGCGATGCTTTCGCCGTTCACCGACCCGCTCGGGTTGACCGGGAACGTCGCGAAGTGGGCGCCGGAATTCATCGCACTCGTCTTCACGGTGATCACGACGATCCTGCTCGTCGAGGACCTGCACCGCCCGATGAAGTTCTTCACGCTGCTCACGCGGCCGAATACGCGTAGCTGGCTCGTCAAGGGCGCGTGGATCCTGATGGCGTTCAGCGCGACGGTCAGCGCGACGATCGCGGCGCACTGGCTCGACCAGGGAGATCTGGTGACGCCGCTGCGCTGGGTCAACGCCGCGCTCGGCCTCGGCGTCGCCGGCTACACGGCGTTCCTCTTCGGGCAGTGCGAGGGCCGCGACCTGTGGCAATCGAAGCTCTTGCTCCCCCACTTGCTCGTGCAGGCGCTCCTGTGCGGCGCCGTGGCCTTCCTCGCGTTCGCGCCGACGAGCCTTCCGCTGTTTCTCGTCGCGGTCGTCTCGTTGATCGCGCACGGAACCTTCGCGGAGGTCGAGCGGCACAAGAAGCACCACACCGCGAACGCGCGTCAGGCCGCCGAGTTCCTCGACGTCGTGCGCTGGGGACGGATCCCGGCGTTCGCGTTCGGCACGTGGTTCGGCGTCATCGCGATGCTGTTCGCGATCACGATGGTGCCCGGATACATCGCGCTCCCCGTCCTGCTCGGTCTCTACGTCTACAAGTACGCGTACGTCCGCGCCGCGCAGCTCCCGCCCCTCTCATGAGAAGCCACGATCCCGACGCGATGAGCGTCACCCCGCTCGAGTCGTTCCCGCCGATGGCGCAGTGGGACGACTGGGTCGAGTACGACGCGAAGGCCTGGCCGAGGAAGGTCGAGCGGCGCTACACGCTCGTGCCCACGACGTGCTTCAACTGCGAGGCGGCGTGCGGCCTCGTCGCGTACGTCGACAAGAAGGACTTCACGATCCAGAAGCTCGAGGGCAATCCGCACCATCCCGGCTCGCGCGGGAAGAACTGCGCGAAGGGGCCCGCGACGAAGAACCAGATCGAGGATCCCGGGCGCATCCTGTATCCGCTGAAGCGCGTCGGCCCGCGCGGCAGCGGCAAGTTCGAGCGCACGACCTGGGACCACGTGCTCGACACGTTCGCCGCGAAGATCCGCGCCGCGATCGTCGAGGGGCGCAAGACCGAGGTCATGTACCACGTCGGCCGCCCGGGGCACGACGGCTACATGGACCGCGTGCTGCAGAGCTGGGGCGTCGACGGCCACAACTCGCACACGAACGTGTGCTCGGCGGCGGCGCGCCTCGGGTACGCGCTCTGGACGGGCTCGGATCGTCCGTCGCCCGATCACGAGAACAGCAAGATGATGCTGCTCCTCTCGTCGCACCTCGAGACGGGGCACTACTTCAATCCGCACGCGCAGCGCATCATCGACGGCAAGCTGAAGGGCGCGAAGCTCGCGGTGATCGACGTGCGCCTCTCGAACACGGCGTCGATGGCCGACTGGTGGATGGCGCCGTGGCCGGGCACCGAGGCGCTGCTCCTGCTCTCGTTCGCGCACGTGATCCTGCGCGAGCGCCTCTACGACCGCGCGTTCCTCGAGACGTGGGTCAATTGGCGGGACTACATGGCCGCGAGAGCGCCCGGCGAGCGCGCGACGTTCGACGCGTTCCTCCGCGAGCTGACGTCGCACTATGCCTACGCGTCGCCGGAAGCCGCGGAGAAGGAATGCGGCGTCGACGCGAAGACGATCGTCGAAGTCGCGCGCGCGATCGGCGGCGCCGGCCGCGCGTTCGCGTCGCACGTGTGGCGCAACGCCGCGTCCGGCAACCAAGGCGGCTGGCAGGTCGCGCGCTGCCTCGAGTTCCTGTGCGTGCTGGTCGGCGCGGTCGGCGCGAAGGGCGGCACCAACCTCAACTCGTCGGACAAGTTCGTGCCGCCGCCGTTCCTCAAGCCGCCGCCGCAGAACGCGTGGAACGAGCTGCTCTATCCACGTGAGTGGCCCCTGTCGCACCACGAGCTCAGCTTCCTCCTGCCGCACTTCCTGACCGAGGG
>CAZQHA010000470.1:0-3728 GCA_964592795.1 uncultured Planctomycetaceae bacterium
CGGCCGCCAGCAAGCGCTGCTTCAAGACGCCGCCGGCGGCGACCGCGAACGCGCCCTGCACCCACGTCGCCAGCAATCGGAACGGGATCAGGCTCGCGAGGAGCAGCGCCCAAGCGTGAAACCAGCCCGGATCGAAGAGCCCCTCGAGCGCGGCGCGCCCGACGACCCACCACGAGACGAGCCACAGGGCGTATTGCGCCGCGTGTGCGCCGAGCAGCAGCGCGAATCGCCGTGCGATGCCGGCGCGGCGCAGCTCCGAGCGCAGGCTCGCGTGGGCGGGAGGACGCAACGCGTAGAGTCCCCGCACCCGACGTCCCCGCAAGCGCTCGTCGAGCACGGCGCGCCGCGCCGCTTCCACGCGCGACGGCGGCACGTGCGCGTGCGCGAGCACACGCTGCGCGTCGAACAGCGCCGGCGCCTCGATCGCGCGGCACAGTTCGCGCGTGACGACCGGGACGTCGACCGCGCGCACGTCGAGGCCCGTGTCCAAGAGCAGCAGCTTTCCGCCCTTGCGTCCGACGATCGCTGCGAACTCGGCTCCCAGATCGGCGACGAGCGGCTCGGGTCCGAGGAGGCGCGCCTCGAGATCCCCGTACGCGACGTCGAGCGGCTCGGCCTCGAACCCAAGGCCGTTCGCGCTCGCTTCGATGCGGCGCGAGAACGGCACGCTCGGATCGACGAAGCGCTCGCGCGCGGGATCGCGGCGCGCGGCGCCGCGGTCGAATCGCGCGTGGCGCGCCGACATCTCGAGCGCTTCCGACATTCGGTCGGCGGGCCAGAAGAGGCCGGCGCGCTCGGCGCTCATCGCGCGCCCTCCCCCGGCGTCGCGACCAGCCGGCCGCCGTCGAGTGAGAATCGCCGCCACGTCGCGCCGGCCCACAGCCCGTTCCGGACCTCGCTCTCGGCGGCCAGCATCGCGGAATAGCGCGATCCGTCGCGCGCGAGCACGCGCGGCGGCCCGTCCTCCACGATTCGGCCGCCGTCGACGACGATCACCCGATCGAACGCGAGCGTCTCGCCGACGTCGTGCGTCACGCACAAGAGCGTCGACCCGCGCCACGTCTCGCGCATCGACGCCAGCAGCTCGGACCGCTGATCGCGCGCCAACCCGCGCAACGGCTCGTCGAAGATCGCGAGGCGCGTGGGCGCGCGCATGCACGCTCGCCCCAAGCGGACGCGCTGTCCCTCGCCGCCGGAGAGGAGCGCACCGCCTTCCCCGAGGTCCGACTGCAGCCCGTCGGGCAAGCGCTCGAGCACGGACGAGAGGCGCGCGCGGTCGATGGTCGTGTCGATCGCGCTCGCCGCGGATCCGTTCGCGCCGTACGTCAGGTTGTCGAGCAGGCTGCGGTTCCAGATCTGCACCGACGGGTCGACCCACGCGGTCTCTCGCCGCAGCTTCTCGAGCCGCGGCGCGTCGAGCTCCTCGCCGTCGACCCAGATGCGTCCCGACGCGGGCGGATGCCAACCGAGGAGCAATCCGACGAGGCTGCTCTTGCCCGCTCCCGAGGGTCCGACGACCGCGACGTGGCTCCCCGCGTCGATGGAGAGGTCGACTCCCTCGAGGATCGTGTGGCCGCCGGCCTTCACGCTCACGTTCTCCATGCGAAGCGAGACGCCGCGCACGCTGGCCGCCGGCGCGTCGCGCGCGGCGACTTCCGCCGGCGCCTCGACCGCGCGGTCCTCGTCCGGACTGCCGAGCATCTCGAGGAACCGCAGCGTCGTGCTGCGCTGCGACGGATACTGCCTCGCGCAGAGGCCCAGCTGCTGTCCGTACACGGGCAGCGAGAGCGCCCAGTACGCGAGGAGCAGCGCGTTTCCGGCCGTGCTCGCGTTCCGCGTCTGGTCGAGCACGAGCCACACGACGAGCGCGAAGCACGCGGCCGACTGCACCGCTTCGACGGCGACGACGCGGCGCTGGAGCACGAGCCCCGCGCGCGCCCATTCGCCGACGAGCGCGTCGTGTCCGCGCCGCACCGAGCGCGACGCGGCGTGCGCGCGCAGCGGGACGATGCCGAGCAGCGCGTCGAGGTGGAATCGCAGGAGCGCGCCGGCGTGGTTGCGCAGACGCAGATCTCCCTCGGCGAGCATCGGCTGCGCGAGCCACGGCACGAGGATCGCCGCGGCAGCGCACGCGATCGCGAGCCAGGCGGAGCTCGGCGCGAGCCACACGATGCCCGCCGTCGTCGCGACGAGCCCGAATACGGCGCGCAGCATCTCGGTGCCGAGCTCGGGCAAGAGCCGGATCTCGTGCAACCGGTGCGCGCGGTCGGCCATGTCCGACAGGAGCCGGCTGCGGAAGTAGCGATCGTCGAGACGCGCGATCCGCTCGAGGAGCGCCATGCGCATGCGCAGCTCCAGGCGCCGTCCCATCGCGAGCGCGCGCGTCGCGATGGGGACCTCGAGGCCGAGGAGCAGCGCGATGAACACGGCCAGCGCGGCGACGCCGAGGAGCCGCTGCTCGGGAACGGCGATCGATCGTCCGATGCCGAAGAGCGAGCGGAACAGAAGCGCCTCGACGAGGACCGCGAGCGACGAGAGCGCGAGCAACGCGACGAGCACGGCCGGCGAGAAGAGGCCGTCGGCGCGCAGCATCGAGAGCAGCGCGCGCCCGGGTCGCGCGGGCTCCTCGGAGAGCGCGAGCGCCAGATCCGGAGCCAGCGGCGCCCGCTCCGCGCCCGCGTCCGTCGAAGGATCGCGCACGCCCGCGATCGCGAGCAGCACGGCGCCGCGCAACGTGAGCTCTGCGCCGTCCGTGCCCGTCGGACGAACGGTCCAACACTCCGCGGGCAGCACCGACGTCGGGTCCACCGCGTCGTCGCGCGCGAGATCGTAGAACGCCTCGATCGCGCGCTCGGCCTCCTCGCCGGCGTGCAATCCGCCGCCGCGGACGACCGTCGCGACCATGCGCGTCGCGGCGTCGAGCGCCGCGAGCGGACGCCAGGGTCCGCCGGCGGCCGGCGTCCCGATCCAGCGCTCGGCGGAGGGCGCGCTGACGCCCAGGTCCGCGAGACGGCGGCGCAACCCGCCGAGGAAATCTTCCGACGACGACCACTCGCACCATGCTTCGACCGGGATCGCCATCTCGTGCACGTGGACTTCGTTCAGGAACTCGCGGCGCGACGACCAGCGGCGTCCGGTCGCAGGATCCATGAGCTGCACGACACCGGCGCGCGAGCTCCACACGACGACGAAGTGCGTGGCGCCGTTGGGCTGCCGGACTACGACGAGCGCAGGCAGGAGCGCGCACTCGCGCAGCAGGAGGTGATCGAGCGGCACCATCACCTGACGCGCGTCGAGACCGAGATCCCCCGCCACGACCTCGAGCGTGTCGATCGAGCTCCCGTCGACGTCGGTGTGGCACGCTTCGCGCAGCCGCCCGTAGCTGGCCGAGATCCCGTGCCCTTCGAGCAGCGACTTGAGGCACGCCGGACCGCAGTCCATCGCGGAGGTCTGCACGACCTCGGGGACGAGCAGGCGCCGCCGACGACTGCGCGATGCGGCGCGCGCCGTCACGAGTCCTCCGCGAGCGTTCCCTCGTTCGAAGCGCGCGCGGCGAGCATCGCTCCCGACGCTCGGAGCACGAGCGTCGCCGGCGAAACGCGCTCGATCGCGATCTCGAGGCGACCCGGAAGACCGTGCTGCAGAGCGACGGGGAACGCGACGTCGCGCGCGACCGCGAGCTCGACGCGCGCGTTGCCGGAGAGCGCCTCGCTCGCCAGGCTCGTGAC
>CAZQHA010000471.1:0-3721 GCA_964592795.1 uncultured Planctomycetaceae bacterium
TCAACTACGAGGTGCAGAAGAGCCTCCAGGCGTGCGAGGGGGCGCTCCTCCTGGTCGACGCGTCGCAGGGCGTCGAGGCGCAGACGGTCGCGAACGCGTACCTCGCGATCGACGCGGACCTGACCGTGCTGCCGGTGATCAACAAGATCGACCTCCCCCACGCTCGGCCCGAGGTCGTGTGCGAGGAGATCGAGAACTCGATCGGCATCGACGCGTCGGACGCGCTGCGCGTCTCCGCGAAGAGCGGCGCGGGCGTGACCGAGCTCCTCGACCGGATCGTGGAGCGCGTCCCGCCGCCGACCGGGCGCGCGGACGATCCGCTGCGCTGCCTGATCTTCGACGCCGTCTACAACGAGTACCGCGGCATCATCGTGTACCTGCGGGTCGTCGACGGGACGATCAAGGAGCGCGAGACGATCCACATGCTGGGCACCGACACGGTGTACGAGGCGGTGGAGATCGGCCGCTTCACGCCGGCGATGAAGCGCACCGGCGAGCTCGGTCCGGGCGAGGTCGGCTACTTCATCTCGAACATCAAGCAGCTCGGCGACGTGCGCATCGGCGACACGATGACCCACTACAAGGGTCCGAAGGTCGAGATGCTGCCCGGCTACCGCCCGCCGATGCACATGGTGTACGCGGACTTCTTCCCGACGAACTCGGGCGACTTCGAGAGCTTGCGCGAGGGCCTCGCGACGCTGTCGCTCTCCGATTCGTCGTTCTCGTACGAGCCGGTGACCTCCGAGGCTTTGGGCTTCGGCTTCCGCTGCGGCTTCCTCGGCCTCCTGCACATGGAGATCGTGCAAGAGCGCCTCGAGCGCGAGCACGACATCGACATGATCCAGACGGCGCCGACGGTCACCTACAAGATCCGGCGCGAGGGCGGCGAGGAGCAGGAGATCCACTCGCCGGCGCAGCTCCCCACGTCGGATCACTACGAGGAGATCCTCGAGCCGAACGCGCGGGTGAGCATCATGGTCCCGACCGAGTTCATCGGCAACGTGATGCAGATCGCCGCCGACCACCGCGGCGAGTACGTGCGGCAGGAGCACCTCTCGCCGACGCGCGTGCAGCTCGTGTACGACATCCCGCTCGCGGAGCTGATCTACGACTTCTTCGACAAGCTGAAGTCGGCGACGCGCGGCTACGGCACGCTCAACTACGAGATCAGCGGCTACAAGCCGGCCGAGCTCGTCAAGCTGCGCATCCTCGTCAACGGCAACGAGGTGGACGCGCTGTCGTCGATCGTCCACAAGGACCAAGCCGAGTACCGCGGCCGCAACGCGATCAAGAAGATGCGCAAGGAGATCGCGCGCCACCTGTTCGAGATCGCGCTCCAGGCCGCGGTCGGCGGGCGCATCATCGCGCGCGAGACGATCTCGGCGCTGCGCAAGGACGTCACCGCGAAGTGCTACGGCGGCGACGTGACGCGCAAGCGCAAGCTGCTGGAGAAGCAGAAGGCCGGCAAGCGGCGCATGCGGCAGATCGGCAACGTCGACATCCCGCAGAAGGCCTTCCTCGCGGTGCTCGGC
The DNA here is from genome assembly GCA_964592795.1 of uncultured Planctomycetaceae bacterium. Taxonomy (GTDB): domain Bacteria; phylum Planctomycetota; class UBA1135; order UBA1135; genus JANLUN01. The sequence continues at coordinate 1,533 of CAZQHA010000471.1, forward strand.
GGGGACGAGGACGCGTGAGCGCGGACGCGAAGAAGAAGGAGCCGCACCGCCCGTGGCGCGAGTATCTCGAGGCGATCACGATGGCCATCATCATGGCCGTGATGCTGAAGTACTTCATCCTCGAGGCCTACCAGATCCCGTCGGGCTCGATGCAGCCGACGCTGATGGGCAACGACGAGACCGGCATCAAGGACCGCATCCTCGTCGACAAGCTCTCGTTCCACTTCCGCGATCCCGAGCGCTTCGAGGTCTGCGTCTTCAAGTACCCGCTCGACCGCTCGAAGAACTTCATCAAGCGCGTGTGCGGCATGCCCGGCGAGGAGCTGCGCATCTCGTACGGCGACCTGTGGACGCGCAAGGATTCGAGCCAGGAGTGGCAGGTCCTGCGCCGCCCGCGCCCCGTGCAGCAAGAGGTGTGGAAGCGGCTCGACCGCGACGATCCGCGCTTCGAGCGGTGGAAGCCCGACGCGGGGGCGCGCACGTGGGAGACCGACGGACGTCACACGGTCCTCGCGCGCGGCGACGGATCGGTGCGCGTGCCGAACGACGGCGGCTCGGTGATGGACAACTACCGCGACGGGTATCCGGGCAAGATGGCTCGCGCGCTCGCGCGCGGTCGAGGATTCTCGGGGAGCCATCCCGTCGGTGATCTGCGCCTCGAGTGCGACGTGCGCGCGCTGCCGGGATGCAAGGCGGCGGTCGTCGAGCTCCAGGAGGGCAATCGACGCTACCAGTTCCGGCTGCCGGGGCCTGCGACGAGCTCGGGCGCGGCGCCGTCGATCGTCGCGACGGAAGTCGGCGGAGGCTCGAAGCCGCTCGATCTCTCGGTCACCGGGACTGCGTGGCGACTCGTCGCGGGCGAGACGACGTCGATCGCCGTCCAGAACATGGACGACCGCCTGACGCTCGAGATCGACGGCGACATCGTGCTCGAGCTCGACATCCCGATGGCGACCGACCAGTCGTCGGCGTACGTGCTGCGCAGCGAGGGCGAAGGCGTCGACTTCGATGGCGTCGAGCTCTACCGCGACATCCACTACCTCGACGACAACGTGCGCACGAGCGAGTTCAAGATCCCCGACGGGCACTACGTGATGCTGGGCGACAACACGCAGGACTCGAGCGACTCGCGCGACTGGTCGTTCGTGCGCTACCGCTGGCCCGGCGAAGGATCGGAGGGCGCGATCGTTCGCGGCAACATGCGCGGCAACAACGAGAACCCGACCGAGGTCGCCGGGGGCGCCGAGGGCATTCGAGTCTTCCTCCGCGACGAGTGGGGCGAGCTCCACAATTTCCCCGGGCGCACGGCCACGAAGGAGCAAGCCGAGCCGGCCCCGCTCGTCGCCCGGACGATGATCACCGGCCGGGCGGTCGCCGTGTTCTGGCCGTTCGTGCCCAGTCTGAACGTCTGGCGCTTGCAGTGGATCCACTGATCCGCGCGTGGAAGCCCCGAGTCCGCACGCCGTGACTTTTCCACACCGCGGTGAAAGTCGCCTGACACGGTGGGCTGCGGGACAATTGCAGACTCCCGAGAGCGCGCGGATCGGGATTCGTCCATCAAGCGCTCGCAAACGCGTCCGAACGCGAGCCTAACTCATTGCATGGCTGGCAATTGAATCGTGCCATTTCTGCTTACCTGACTACCCTGGGTGGCGGTTCGCGCACCGCGAGCGAATTGCGGCGTCGGTCGAAGTGACTCCGGCGATCGGCCGCCGAGCTTTCCCCACACGTTCTCCACACCGTTTGCGACTTGTCCGTGAGTACCTGATCCCGGCAGCCCGGGGCGGCTGGCCTGTGCCCGGGGCCGACGGCCGCTAGAGTTCCCCCATGATCAAGCGCTCGGTCGTCCACCACGGCGACGTCCTCCTCGACGTCGAGGGACTGGTGAAGTCCTTCAAGCGCCGCCGCGTCGTCGACGGCGTCCACTTCCGCGTCGCCGCGGGCGAGATCGTCGGCCTCCTCGGCCCGAACGGCGCCGGCAAGACGACGAGCTTCCGGATGACCGTGGGGCTGATCAAGCCCGACGCGGGGAAGGTGATCCTCGGCGGACGGGAATGCTCGCGCTACCCCATGTACCGCCGCGCGCGCCTGGGGATGGGCTACCTGCCGCAGGAGCCGAGCATCTTCCGGCGCATGACGGTGCGCGACAACGTCCTGGCGGTGCTCGAGACCATGCCGCTCTCGCGCCG
>CAZQHA010000472.1:0-3721 GCA_964592795.1 uncultured Planctomycetaceae bacterium
GGCGCCGCCGGTGACGATGACGGATGTGCTCATGTGGGATTCGCGGCGAGGAATTGTTGCAGCGCCGTGCGCCACGGCGCGAGCGGCTTGCCGCGCAGCTTCGCGAGCCGGCTGCAGTCGAGCACGCTGTACGCGGGTCGTGTGGCGGGTCGAGGGAACTCGGCCGTCGTACACGGGACGACCTTGACGTGCTTCAGGCCCGCGAGCTCGAGCGTCGCCACCGCGAGCTCGTACCAGCTGGCCTGCCCTTCGCACGCGGCGTGGTAGACGCCGCTCTCGCCGCGCGCGAGCACGTCCCACAAGGCCGGCGCGAGCTCGAGCGTCGACGTCGGCGAGCCGACTTGGTCGTGAACGACCTTGAGCTCGGGACGATCCTTGGCGAGCGCGATCATCGTGCCCGGGAAGTGCTTGCCGCGCGGGCCGTAGAGCCACTGCGTGCGCACGATGCGCGTGCCCTCGGGGTGTGACTTCTGCGCGGCGATCTCGCCGAGGAGCTTCGTGCGTCCGTACGCCGACAAGGGGTTCGTCGCGTCGTTCTCGCGGTAGGGCGAGTTCGCGCGGCCGTCGAACACGAAGTCGGTGCTGACGACGACGTACGGGATCCCGGCCCGAGCGCACGCGTCGCCGAGCACGCGGCAGACGGTCTCGTTGACGCGGCGCGCTTCGGGCTCCTTCTCTTCCGCGAGATCGACCGCGGTGAACGCGGCGGTGTGGATCACGCCGGTGAACGGACCGTGTTCCGTGAACAGGCGCGAGACCGCGGCCGGCTCGGCGAGATCGATGCCCGCGACGTCGACGCCCGGTCCTTCTCGTAGATCGCTGCCGACGACGTCGATCCCCCGCGGAACGCAGCGCAGGAGCTGGCTGCCCAGCATCCCGGCGGCACCGGTGATCAGAACGCGCTCCTTCAAACGCGCGCTCCCATCAATCCATGCGGTTCGCGCCGCCTTGGGCGACCAGCGTGGCCGCCGAATGGAGCGACTTGAACGTGCCCGCGTCGGTCCACCAGCCGTCGAGGACCTCGTAGGTCATCGAGCCGTCGTTGATGAACCAGTTGTTGACGTCGGTGATCTCGAGCTCGCCGCGCGCGGACGGCTCGAGCGTCTTGATGATGTCGAACACGCGGTTGTCGTACATGTAGATGCCGATCACGGCGAAGTTCGACTGCGGGCTCTGAGGCTTCTCGACGATCTTGACGACCTTGTCGCCTTTCAAGGTCGCGACGCCGAAGCGCTCGGGATCGGGCACTTCCTTGAGCATGATCTTCGCGCCCTTCTTCTGCTCGCGGAAGTTGCTCACCGCCTTGCGGATGTTCTTCTCGATCAGGTTGTCGCCGAGGATCACGCAGATCGAATCCTTCGCGGCCCAGTGCTCCGCCAGGCCGAGCGCCTCGGCGATGCCGCCCTCGCCCTCTTGATACGTGTAGTTGAGGTGCTTGAGCCCGAAGTCCGAGCCGTTGCCGAGCAGCGAGAGGAAGTCGCCCGACTTCCGGCCGCCCGTGACGATCATGATGTCGTCGATGCCGGCGTTCACGAGCGCCTCGATCGGGTAGTAGATCATCGGCCGGTCGTAGACCGGCAGGAGGTGCTTGTTCGTGATCTTCGTGAGCGGGAAGAGCCGGGTGCCGAGACCGCCGGCGAGGATGACGCCTTTCATGATGGCTCTTTGCAGCTAGGGGTCTGGGCCGCCGGAGAAGCGGGCGGGGGAGCTTAACGCTCCCCCTCCGAGCAGGCAACGTCGCGGAGCTCGCGCTGGCGCGACGTCGATGCGCCCCGTCCGTCAGCGTCGGCGCAGGGCTTCGTCCAAGAGCTTGATCAAGGCCTCGCGATCCAACGCGTACGGCTGACCTGCGTTGAGCTCGACGACGCGCGTGATCGCGGCCTCGAGCGTGATCTGCGCCTCGTTCGCGTTGGGCACGACCATGTAGCGTCGCTGGGGCTTGGCGTCGGTGAGCGCGCGGAGGAAGACCTCGGCGACCTCGTCGGGCTCCTTGTACTCGGCGCGGTCCGAAGGACGGTCCAGGAACGCCGTCATCTGTTTCTCGTACCGCGACCCCTTGCCCGTGTAGCCCGAATCGAGCAGGTGCTGGCGCATGTTGGCCATGATCTCCGAGCGGTAGTTGCCCGGCTCCACGACACTGACTGCGACGCCGAACGGCGCGAGCTCGAGCGCGAGCACGTCGGTGAAGGCCTCGATCGCGTGCTTGCTCATCGTGTACGGGCCGCCCATGGGCCAGGTCGCGAACCCCGAGATCGAACCCGTCGTGACGACGCGGCCCTTGCTTTCGATCAAGAGCGGCGCGAACGCCTTCGTCATGCGCACGGGGCCGTAGACGTTCACATCCATCTGGAACGCGAGATCGTCCTCGCGCACCTCGACGAGCGGAGCGACGACGACGACACCGGCGTTGTTCACGAGTCCGTACAGGCCGCGGCCGCCGTCGCGCACCGTCTTCACCGCCGCTTCGATGTCGGCGGGCTTGGTCACGTCGAGGCGGATCGACTTCACGTTCGGAATCGCATCGAGTGACTTCAGGTCCTCGTCCTTGCGCGCGCCGGCGTAGACGAAGAAGCCCTTCGAGGCGAGGAGCTCGGTGGTCTTACGACCGATGCCGGAGCTGGCGCCGGTGACGAGGACGGCGCGAGGCGCGCTCGCGTCCTGCGCTTGCGGCGTCGCGATCGAGATGGAGAAAACAGCGACGGCGGCGATCAGGGCGAGCTGCATGTCACGTCCTCACCGACTCCGGTACCAGGCGACGAATCGTTCGAGCCCTTGGCGCACGGGCACCTTCGGGTCGTAGCCGAGCTTCGCGCGCGCCTTGCTCACGTCGGCGTACGTGATCTCGACGTCGCCGGGCTGCATCGGCTGGCGGTCGAGGATCGGCTCGACGCCGCACACCTCGCCGATCGTCCTCACGAGCTCCGAGAGGGACGTCGTCGCCGACTCGCCGAGGTTGTAGATCTCGTAGCCGTCGCAACGGTCGAGCGCGCGCACGACACCGTCGACGATATCGTCGATGTACGTGTAGTCGCGGCGCGTGCTGCCGTCGCCGTAGAACGGCAAGGGCTTCTTCTCGAGCACGGCCTTCACGAACTTGTGGATCGCCATCTCCGGCCGCTGGCGCGGGCCGTACACCGTGAAGAAGCGCAGGCACGACGTCGGGATGCCGTACAGGTGATGGTGCGTGAAGCACAGGAGCTCGCCCGCGCGCTTCGTCGACGCGTACGGCGAGACGGGCTTGTGGATGTCGTCGTCCTCGCGGAACGGGACGCGCTCGTTCGCGCCGTAGACGCTCGAGCTGCTCGCGAAGACGAAGCGCGTCTCGGGTCGTTGCTTCAGCTCCTCGAGCAGGATCAACGTGCCGCGCACGTTGACGTCCTCGTAGTGCAGCGGGTCATTCAGCGACGGGCGCACGCCCGCCATCGCTGCGAGGTGCACGACAGCCTCGAACCGTCCTTCCTTGAAGAGTCCCGCGACGAGCTCCCGATCGCGGATGTCCCCCGTCACGATCTTCGCGCGCGCGAGCAGCGCAGCGTTCTTGCGCTTCAACGCCGGATCGTAGAAGTCGTTGAAGTTGTCGAGCACGGCGACTTGATCGCCGCGCGCGAGCAGCGCTTCGCACAGGTGGCTTCCGATGAAGCCGGCGCCGCCGGTGACGAGGACCTTCATCGCCGCTCTCGACGGTCACGCAATTCGCCAGGTTGCGCGGCTTGTCGATGTC
>CAZQHA010000473.1:0-3717 GCA_964592795.1 uncultured Planctomycetaceae bacterium
CCTCGGGACGCTTCGCGAGCTCGCCGTCGAGCACCTTGACCGCGACGTCGCGGCCGAGATCGGTGTCGTGTCCCTTGAGGATCACGCCCATGCCTCCGCGCGCGATCTCGCCGAGCAGTTGGTAGTTCCCGCGGCCGTGCGGAACGAGCTTCGACGCGGCCGAGCTCGGATCGACGACGGGCGTCGGGCCGTGCTCCGAATCGAGGTCGGAGAGCAGGACCTTGGGCGCGCGACCGGTGCGATCGGCGATCAGCTCGAGGACGGAACGCTGGGAGTGGGGGGATTCGGCCACGGGCCACCTTTCGAAACGACGAGCACAGGATCTGCGCGAGTCGTCATGCGGTATTAAGCGCAGCAGGGATGACGTGCGGATCACCGAACTCCGGGTTCCTGCAGATCTCTCGCGCACCCGGCGAACCGAATTCGGAACACCCGGCATCTCCGGAACCGATTCGAGTCGCTCGAGCGTGCTCTAGGGCGGTTCCAGAGGGGTCGGGCTAGACTGAAATCGACGCGGCTGGCTGCTTCCCCGACTCGACTCTCGAACAACGAGGTGAGCGATGAACGTTCGAATCCGAGCGCCTGGTGTGTGGATCGTGGTGCTGACCTGCTCCTCAGTCGTCGCCGCACGCGCGCACTCACAGTCCCACGTCGTCACCTGGGGTCCGATCGTCACCGACAGCCGCTGGAACGACGAATCGTTCGTGCAGCTCTCCGCCGGTGGTCTGCATACGCTCGCGTTGCGCGCAGACGGATCCGCGGTGGCGTGGGGATCGAACCACACGCAGCAGGCGATCGTCCCCCCGCCGGCGCCGGGGACCGTGTACGTGGAGCTTGCCGCGGCTCAAGCGCACTCCCTCGCTCGTTCGAGCGACGGATCGGTCATCGCGTGGGGCAACAACGGTAATGGCCAGACGAACGTGCTGCCGCTGCCGCCGGGGTTGACCTACTCCTCCATCGCCGCGGGCCAGACGCATTCGCTCGGACTTCGCAGCGACGGATCGATCGTCGGTTGGGGGAGCAGCAGCCAAGGCGAGCTGACCGCGCCGCCGCTCCCGCCCGGCGTCACGTACGTCGACGTGTCCGCCGGCAGTGCTTGCTCCGTCGCGCTCCGCAGCGATGGATCCGTCGTCGCGTGGGGCAACAACGACCACGGACAAGACGTCGTGCCGCCGCTTCCGCTCGGCGTGAGCTACGTCGACGTCGACGCCGGACAGTGGCACCACATGGCGCTGCGCAGCGACGGCGCCGTCGCCGTGTGGGGGAGCAACGATTACGGACAGCTCGCGGTTCCGCCGCTGCCGTTGGGCGTCGTGTACGTCGAGGTCTCCGCGGGCGTGAAGCATTGCGTCGCGCGGCGCAGCGACGGCACGATCGCCGCGTGGGGCGCGAACGACGCGGGTCAAACCGAAGTGCCGAGCCTCCCGCCGTCGGTCACGTACGTCGACGTCGACGCGGGCGAGCTGCACACGCTCGCACGCCGCAGCGACGGTCAGTTCGTCGCATTCGGAAGCAATACAGGGGGGCAGTGCAACGTGCCGCGATTGCCTCCGGGTGTAAGCTTCGAGCAGATCGCGACGACGAAGTACGTGGCGAGCGCGCTCACGAGCGACGGGAACATCGTGACGTGGGGCGGTTGGCAGGAAGCGCCGCTCCGACCGACGGTTCCCCAGCTCCCGCCCGGCGTGACGTACGTCGACGTCACGGGCGGGTCCGTGCACACGATCGCACGCCGCAGCGATGGATCCGCCGTGGCGTGGGACCACGATTTCCAAGACGTGAGCGTTCCCGCGCTTCCGCCGGGCGTGTCGTTCGTCGAGTGCGCGGCGGGCAACCAGTTCACGGTCGCGCGATTGAGCGACGGGACGGTCGCGCTGTGGGGCACGCCCGTCGGACTCCTCGGGCTTCCGCCGAGCGTTCCTCCGCCGCCGCCGGGCGTGACGTACACGCAGGTCGCGGCGGGACACAAGAACTTCGGCCTGCGCCGCAGCGACGGATCGCTCGTGATCTACGGCGACAACTTCTTCGGCGAATGCGACGTGCCGCCGCTACCCGCGGGATCGGCGTACATCGACCTCGCGTTCGGCAAGCAGCACGTGGTCGCGCGGCGACGCGACGGCAGCGCGATCGCGTGGGGATTCAACGATCACGGCCAGACGGTGGTTCCTCCGCTGCCGCCCGGCGTCACCTACTCCGAAGTCAACGCCGGGACGTACCACTCGATCGCGCGCCGTAGCGACGGCTCGGTGCTCACGTGGGGTGACGATTGGAACGGCGCGCTGTTCGTTCCGGTACTGCCCAGCGGATACCGCTTCGTCGAGATCGACGTGCGCGGCGCCGACACGTGGCCATTCGAGCCCACGCTGGGAGCGGCGCGCTACGAGCCGTTCGTTCCGATCGGCACGCCGTTCTGCTCCGGCGACGGATCGCTCTCGACGCCGTGTCCGTGCGTGCCGCCGAACACGGTGCCGAATCCCAGCGGCTTCCCAGGCCACGGCTGCGCGAACTCGTTCCACTTGGATGGCGCGCTGCTCATGGCCACGGGGACGCTCGCTCCGGACACGGTGCAGTTCGAGTGTCAGGTCGCACCGAACTTCGTGGCGTTCGCGTTCATGTTCAAGGGCAACGCGCTCGACCCGAACGGCGTCGCGTCGAGCGACGGCCTGCGCTGCGCGGACGGCCAGATCATCCGCTTCGGCGGACACTTCGCCGGCGCGAACGGCGAGGAGATGGGGATCTGGAAGTATCCGAACGACGTGCAGACGCTGCCGGTGACGACGGTCACGGCGCAACCGGCGGGACAGAGCGCGTACTACCAGCTCTTCTACCGCAACGCGTCGGCGAACTTCTGCAACGCGTCGACGGCGAACTTGTCGAACGGCGTGCAGCTCAGCTGGCCTTGACCGACGCCCGCGCGAGCTCCGCGCGCAGCTCCTCGATGACGCCGCTCCAATCGCCGGGCGCGCGCTGACGGAAGAGCCGCATCGTCGGGTACCACGGCGTGTCGCTGCGCTGCATCATCCAGCGCCAATCGGGTGCGTGCGGCAGGAGCGTCCACACCGGCCGCGCGAGCGCGCCGGCCAGGTGACACGCCGCCGTGTCCACGCTGATCAGAAGATCGAGCTGCGTGAGCGCCGCGGCCGTGTCGGCGAAGTCGTCGAGCTTGGGAGCGAGATCCACGAGCGGAACGCCCGATGCGCGCGTGCGCTCCGCGTCGACGCCCTTCTGCAGGCTGAACAGCGCGACGCCGTCGATCGCGGCGAGCGGCGCGAAGCGCTCGAGCTCGATCGATCGATTGCGATCGTTCGCGTTCGACGCGCTGCCGGCCCACACGAGGCCGACCTTGAGCCGCGGCTCGCCGGCCAGCTCGCGGCGCCAGCGCTCGACGCGCGCTCTGTCCGCCGACACGTACGGGACGTCGCACGGGATCGATTCGAGCTCCGTCTCGAAGAGATGCGGCAGCGACATCAACGAGCACTGCAGCTCGATCCGCGCCGCATCCTCGACGCGGATCGACGACCAGATCGAGCGCACGCCGGGCACGGTCTGCAGGAGAGGCGCGAGCTCCCTCGGCGCGCCGATCACGACGCGGCCGCCGCGCGCTTCGACGAGCGGCGCATAGCGCGCCATCTGCAGCGCGTCGCCCAGGCCCTGTTCGATGTGGAGCAGGATCGAGCGGCCGGCATTGATCGCCGGTCCGATCTGGCGAATGAATTC
>CAZQHA010000474.1:0-3713 GCA_964592795.1 uncultured Planctomycetaceae bacterium
TGCTGCCAGATTCGAAATTGAGAATGGGCGATGTCCAGCGGCGGAGGCTCCGGATTGCGCACGCTGCGCGCGGCGGGCCCCGTGCTGCGCGCGCCACTGCTCGCGCAGCGCCTCGAGCGGCACGTCGATCGCGCGCGCCAGCTCGGCCGCGAGCGACTCGCGGTGCACGGGCTTCGACAACCGCGAGAGCAGCTCGAGCACGCGGTCGACGGCGCGCGAGAGCTCGACGCCGCGCAACGTCGCGAGCGGAGCGGTCACGTGGTCGAACCAGTTGCGCGCGAGCTCGAGGTGCGCGGCGAACGCGGCCGCGCCCTCTTGGAGGAAGAGATCGCACGGATCCTGGCCGCCGGTGAGCGTGACCACGTCGATCTCGACGTCGAGCGGCAAGAGGCCGTGAAGAGCGCGCGCGGCGGCCTTGTGACCGGCCTCGTCGCCGTCGAACACGAGGCTGACGCGCCGCGCGCCGGTCTTGCGCACGAGCGCGGCGTGCTCGTCGGTGGTCGCGGTGCCGAGCACGGCCACGACGTTCGTGACGCCGACCTGGTGCGCCGCCATCACGTCGGTGTAGCCCTCGACCAGCACGAGATGGCCGCTCTTGCGGACCGTGCCGATCGCGCGGTCGAGCGCGTAGACGAGCCGGCCCTTGTGGAAGAACTCGGTCTCCGACGTGTTGACGTACTTCGGACCGCTCGCGTCGTCGTCGGCCAGGCGGCGCGCGCCGAACCCGACGGTCTGTCCCTTGAGATCGCGGATTGGGATCATCAGCCGTCCGCGGAAGAAGTCGTACGGCCGGCCTTGGTCGTTCCGGCGCACCAGCCCGACCGCTTCGGCGCGCGCCAGCGGGACGTCGTGCCGGCGCGCGAATTCCACGAACGCGGCTCCGCTCGCGGGCGCGTATCCGACGCCGAAGGCCGCGCTCGTCTCGCGCGTGAGCCCGCGACCCGAGACGTAGCGCGCCGCGCCCCGTCCCTCGGGCGTGTCGAGCTGCGCGGCGTAGAACTCTCGCGCGCGCTCGAGGAGCGCGAGCGCGTCCTTCTGCTCCGCGCTGGTCGCGTCGTCGCTCGCCGATCTCGCGCGCGACTTCGGCAGCTCGACTCCGGTGCGCGCCGCGAGGATCTCCAGCGCGTCGAGGAAGCTCAGGTTGTCCGCGCGCTCGATGAAGCTGATCTGATCTCCGCCGCTCGCGCACGAGCCGAAGCAGTGCCACGTTCCGCGGCGCGGATCGACTTTGAACGACGGCGTCTTCTCGTCGTGGAACGGACAGCACGCGACCCACAACGCGCCGGCCTTCTTGAGGCCGCTGACCCGTTCACGCACCACGTCCTCGATCGGGGCGCGCAGCTTGATGGCTTCGATGGCTCTACGGAAGTCGTCGTTGTGCACGGGGACCGCTGGGTGGAAACGAAACGAACCTGGACAGGTCCCCGCCCGAGGCGGGAAGCTGCGACTTGACTGGGGACGGTCCTTTGGGGAACCGGGGAAGAGCCGGGGAGACCTGCGCGGATACGAATCCCGTGTCCCAAGCCTACTCCACGGGCTGTCCGGGGGCCGAATGCGGAAAGATTTCCGTCCCGGGCAGTCGGGCGGCCGACACGGGGCTCCAATCTAGCCTACCGGGCGCGAACTCTACAGGCGAGCGGCTAGATCACGGCGGTCCCGGAAGCGCGAGCGCCGCCAGCGCGCGGAGGGTGGGAAGGTCCAAGTTCTCGGCACGCTCCCGCGCGTCCAGCCCCAGCCCCTCGAGCGCCGCGATCGCCCGGTCGCGATCCCCGAAGGAACGGGCCAGGACTCGCGCAAGCCCCTGCCGGCGGTGCTGGAACAGGTCCGCCACGAGCCGGTCGAGCGCGGCGCGCTCGCCGGGGGGCACGCGATCTTCGCGGAGCTCCAGCCGGACGACGGAGCTCTCGACCGCCGGTCGGGGCCAGAACAGGGACGGGGGCACCGAGCGTCCGAGCTTCGGGACGAAGTGACTCTGGAGCCGGATCGAGAGCGGGCCCCAATCCGCCGTCCCCGGCGGCGCGACGATCCGCTCGGCGACCTCGCGCTGCACGAGCACGGTCATGCTGCGCGGCGGCTCGTCGAGCTCGGCCAGACAGGCGAGCAGCGGCGCCGCGACGCTGTAGGGCAGGTTGCTGACGAGGTGCCAGGGCGGATCGAGGTGGGCGACCTCGGGGTTCAGCGCGTGCTTCCCGGCGAGCACGTCGCCCAGGATCCAGCGCACGCCCGCGCTCTGCGGGATCAGCCTGCGCGCGATCTCGAGGAGCCGCGCGTCGACCTCCACGCACGTGAGCTCGGCCCCCGCGTGGACGAGATGCAGCGTCAGGAACCCGCATCCGGGGCCGACCTCGAGGACGCGATCCCCGCGCTCGATGCGCGCGTCGCGCACGATGGCGCGGATCATGTTCTCGTCGAGGAGGAAGTTCTGGCCGAGGCGCTTCGAAGGCCGGAATCCGGCTTGCTCGAGCGCCTCGCGAAACGCGCTCCAAGCGGGCCGCTTGTCCGACGCGGTCACTGCCGCGCACCGTCGGCGAGCCACGTCAGCGATCGCGGCGCCGAAGGCCGCGCGGCGAGCTCCTCGAGGAGCGGGAGCGACGCGCGGCCCCAGGCGCGCCCGATCTCGACGAGCCGCGCCGGCGCGTCGGCGCCCGAGTCGAGTCCGGACGCATTCCGCCACAAGTACTCCTCGGCGTCCGCGGCGCAGCGCAAGCCGACGTCGGACGAGCGCGTCGCGGGATGCAGCGCTTGTTCGTGGAACGCCCAACGCTGCACTTGCCGCCGCGCCGCGGGATCGAACTCCTCGACGAGCTCGATCGAACGCCGCGGCTGCGAGAGGTACGAGCCGCCCATCGCCCACGCGTTCGTGTCCAAGAGGTCGGAGCTCACTCGGATCGGCGAGTCCACCCACTCCCACACGTTGCCGAGCAGATCGTAGATCGACTGCGGGCTCTTGCTCTGCTCGAAGGTCCCCGTCGCGACCGGCCGCTCCAATTCGAGGTCGAGCGTGTTCGCGGTCGAGCTCTGCGAGCTGTAGCCCCACGGCCAGGGATGCCGGCGCGGGCCGCACGCGGCGCGCACCCATTCGCACGCGCTCAAGAGGCGCATGCCGCGCGACGCGGCGTACCGCCGCGCCTCGTCGAGGTCCATGAAGCTCGCCGGCCAATCGCCGGTTTCCTCAGGCCACGTCCGCATCGCGTCGAGCATCAGCGGACTCCTCGGCCCGGTCTGCGCGAGATACCAGCGCCGCCACTCGTCGCGGCCGACTTCGAATCGATCGACGAGCAGCGGGCGCGGGTTGTCGCACACGATCGGCGGACCGTCGAGCGCCGGTAGCGCGACTTCCTCGGGCGGCACGAACGCCAGTCGCTCGAGGTCGTCGAGCTTGCCGAGCGCGGCGCCGCCGCGCGACGCCGCCGGTTCGCACGCCGCGCAGAAGAGCGCCGTCAGGACGACGGTGAGGCGTTGCTGGGCGCTGGCTATTCCTTGTCGGAGACGAAGATCTCGACGCGACGGTTCAAGCGCTTGTTGTCGGCGCTCGAGTTCGGCCGGATCGGATCGTGCTGGCCGAAGCCCACGACCGCGACGTCGCGCGCGTCGATCTTGCCCGCGCTCGTGAGCTGCGTCGCGACTTCGACGGCACGCATCGCGGCGAGCTGCAAGTTGCCGTGCGGGAAGCGCTCCTTCGTCGCGGGCTTCGCGACCGGGTCGCTGTCGGT
>CAZQHA010000475.1:0-3707 GCA_964592795.1 uncultured Planctomycetaceae bacterium
GGCGTCGACGGCCCCTCCCGTCGGCTCGCGACCGGTCGCTCCTTCCGTCGGCGACAGGCGCGCCGTCCAACCCGACGCGGGCAGGCCGTCGACGGAGACGTGCGCGCGCAGCACGCACGGACGATCGTCGGTCAGGTCGAGGTCGTGCCGCGTGACCTCGCCGTCGTAGACCTTGCAGTTCGTCGGGTACTTCGCGCGCGCCTTGTCGCCGCGCGTCCACGACGTCGACCAGCCGCTCGACGGGACCTCATTCTCCGCGCGCGACACGTTCCATTCCCCGGGCGTGAGGTGCTCGAAGCGGAACGTTCCGTCCGGGCCCACGCGCTTCGATCGCGGCCGTCCGTCGGTGCGGTCGATCGCGACGATCACGCCCGCTGGATCGCGACCCGGCGCGGTGAGCACGCGGCCTTCGATCGTCCCGCCGATCGCGAGCACGATGTCGACTCCGTCGACGCCGATCTCCGGGTCGATGTCGAGCGGCGAGATCTCGGCGCGCGCGAAGCCGTCCGCTTCGCAGAGGACCGCGAACTCCCCGCGCGAACCGCGGTCGCGCTGGAAGAACCGGCGGCCTTCCGCGTCGTCGGGGCGGCTCGGATCGAGCTCGAACCATCCGTCGGCGTCGCTCGTCGTCTCGTCCTCGGCCTGCGGATGGAGCCGCGTCGGGTACCCGTTGCTTTCGATCCGCGTGAGCTCGTCGCTCATCTCGTACAGAGCGACGCGCGCTCCCGCGACTGGTTCTCCGGCGTGCGTCACGCGGCCGCGCACGCCGATGCGGCGATCGAGCGTGCACGTCGCGGTCGCGGGAGCTTCCGCCGGCGACCACGGACCGAGCCGCGCTTCACCGCGGCCGCGAGCGCGCACCTCGATCTGGAACGGCTCGCCCGGGACGAGCACGCGCGCACGGCCGATCTCGTGTCGCTCGAGCTTCCCGGACTTGAGCGTGCGCGTGCCGTCGGCGGACATCAGCGTGGTCGCGAACTCTTCGATCGGGGGACCGGCATGCGACGCGCGCACCGTGAGCTCGATCCAACGCTCGGGCGGAAACTGCAGCACGAGATCGTGCGTGCCCGGCTCGACCGCGAGGACCGCCGCGTCGGGCCAGCGCCCCTCCCGATCCCGCGCGACGAAGTCGTGCGGGCCGCGCACGGGCACGCGGTGTCGGAAACGACCGTCGCTCCTCGCGGAGAAGTTGCCGGTCCACCGGCCTCCGGCGGCACGGCCGTCGTAGCGCACGTCCGCGTTCGGAACGGGCTCGCCCGCGGGCGACAGAACGATGCCTTCGATCGTGTCGAGCGTTTCGAGGCCGACGAGCTGGATCTCGATGTCGTCGCGCAGCCCACCTTCGGGCACTTCGAACGGCTCGGTCGCCGACCACCGGGTGTCGTCCGTCGCCGCCCAGGCGCGGACGAACCCGGCGCGCACGCCGTCGATGCGGAACGTTCCGTCCGCGGCGGTGAGCGTGGTCGGTCGATTCCGCGCGTGCGACGGGCCACGCACGCGCGCCTCTTCGGAGTCCGTGGCGAGCTCGGGCGGCGTCACACCGACTTCGGCGTCGCTCGCGGGGCGCCCGTCCGGCGCGAGCACGCGTCCGGACACCGAGCCGCCCGGGCCGAGTCGAATGTCGCCGGCGTACGTCGCTTCGCCGCGCTTCAACGTGACGTCGCCGTAGTGCGTTTCGAACCCGTGCCGCGCCGCCGTGAAGTCGCTCGTCACGAGGTCGCGCGGCGGCTCGAGCTCGAACGCGATGCGTCCATCCTCGCCGCTCACAGGGATCGTGACGTCCTGGAGCTGCTCGAGCCTGAGCTGCACGCCCGGCACCGGGCGGTCGAAGCGATCGACGAAGCGTGCTTCGAGTCGAGTCGTCGACTTGGGCGCCGCGATGACCTCGCGAGGCTCCGACGCCACGCTGCGCGCGGGCGCGATCGCTTCGGGCGCGCTCGTGAGCTCGAGCGCTCCGCTCGTCGCGTGCTCGGTCGTGTCCAGGCTCGTGGTCCTGGCCGGCGAACTCCCCACCGGGCTCGCCGGCGCGGATTCGACGCGCGCTTCGACGGCGATCCATACGCCGACCGAAGCCGTCAATACGAGGGCGGCCGCGATTCCGGCCTTCGTCGCTGCATTCATCGCCAAACCTCCGTGAATCACCGCCTGCGCCGTCGCCGCGACGCTTCCCGTCGCGATCTCTCCGAGGGATGGACGGCGCACGAGCGGCACGAGCGCGAGCGCCCACGCGCCGCGATCGCCGAAGCGCCGGTCGAGCCGCGCGCGCAATTCGTCGAGTCCCTTCTTGAGCCGCCAGCGCACCGTCGACGCGGGAACGCCCTGCCGCTTCGCGATCTCCTCGGCCGTGACGCCGTCCAGATGCCGGAGGATGACGGTCATGCGGTACGGTTCGTCGAGCGACTCGATCGCGTCCATGAGCAGCCGCTGGAGCTCGAGACGCTCGAGCGCGTCGGACGCGGCGGGAACGCTCTCACCGCGCGCCGCGTGCTGCTCCCGCTCGGATCGGCGCACGTGACTGCGACGTGTCCGGCGCGCGAAGTTGAGGACGACACGCGCGAGCCACGGACGCAGACGTCCGTCCTCCGGCGGCGGCGCGCGCAGCGCGGCCAGCCAGGTGTCCTGGAAGACGTCCTCCGCCTCGGCGCGGTCGCGGACGAGCCGTTCGGCAAGGCTCCGCACCCACGCCGCTTCGGCGAGGAGCGTGGCGACCGCGGTCGGGGTTCGTGCCGGATCCATGTGGGCTTCCGGCGGGAGTATCCCGCCGCCGCTCGAACGTTGGCCACTTTCTGGAAGACTCAGGGATCTCGGGGTTGGACGGCGGCAGCGGCGGGTGTCCAATGCCTCCGCTCAGTCTCCAGCGCGAGCGATCCTCGCGGAGCTCGCCCCTTTCCCGCCCGTTACGGCAATCGCCGAGGAGTGTTCCATGCAGATGAAGCTCGGTCCGTCCCTGATCACCGTCGCAGCTCTCGCCGGCGTCGCCGCGTTCCTCGCCGGCAATGCAACGAAGGCGCCGACCGTCGGCCAAGCGCAGACCGCGCCGAAGCAGCCGGCGACGTGGGCGCCGGGCGGCAAGCGCGCGCGCCTCACGCCCGAGAACTGCGTCGTCGCGCTCGTCGATCACCAGACGGGGCTGATGAACCTCGTCGACAACGCGCGCCCGGTCGAGTTCAAGAACATCGTCCTGGGACTCTCGAAGACCGCGAAGCTGCACAAGGTGCCCGTCGTGATCACGACGAGCGCCGAGAGCGGCCCGAACGGTCCGTTCCTGCCTGAAGTGCTCGCCGACTTCCCGGACGCGAAGGTGATCCAACGCCCCGGCCAGATCAACGCGTGGGACAACCCCGATTTCGTCGCCGCGATCGAGAAGACCGGCCGCAAGAAGATCGTGATGGCCGGCATCACGACCGACGTGTGCGTCGCGTTCGCGGCGCTGTCGGCGCTCGACGCCGGCTACGAGGTGTACGTCGTCGCCGACGCATCGGGCTCGATGAACACCGACACGCAGACCGCGGCGCTCATGCGCATGGCCGACGCCGGTGCGACGATCGGCACGTGGTTCGCGCTGTCGTGCGAGCTCCTCAGCGACTGGCGCAATCCGACCGGCGCGGCGACGGCGCAGCTCTTCATCGATCACATGCCCTCGTACGCCGAGGTGTTCCACAGCCACAAGGCGCTCACGGGAGCGAGCGGGCGCTGAGCACGCTTCT
>CAZQHA010000476.1:0-3697 GCA_964592795.1 uncultured Planctomycetaceae bacterium
CGGCGCTTGCGCCTGAATTTCGTTGATGTCCGTTGCGCTCGATGTCGAGGATGCCGTTCGCGGCCGAGATCGGACGCGCGCCGGACGCGCACAGCTTCATGCCGTTGTACTCGCCGGGGTTGTGGCTCGCGGTCACGTTGAGCCCGCCGTCGCACGGCTGGGACCCGATCGCGTAGTACGCCATCGGCGTCGACGCCAGGCCGATCGAGAGCACGTCGCAGCCGGTGTCGCGGATCCCTTCGATCACCGCGTTCGCGATCGGGTCGGAGTGCGTGCGCATGTCGCGCCCGACGACGAGCCGCCTGGCCTTCAAGAGGCGCGCGAAGGCGTTGCCGATGCGCTGCGCGAGACGTTCGTCGAGCTCGCCGGGAACTTTTCCGCGGATGTCGTAGGCCTTGAAGATCCCCATGTTCGCCGAGCGTTCAGCCCTTCTTCAGGATCTGCGCGAGCGCGCCGCGCAGGTTCTCGACGTCCCCCTCGCCGACGTCCATGTGCGTCACGAAGCGGAGCGTCGATTCGTTCTGCGGCAGGACGAGCACGCCGCGTTCCTTGAGCGCGTCCGCGATCTCGGCCGTCGTCGGCCGCGTGCGCAGGACGCGCGCCATCACGATGTTCGTCTCGACCTCGCCCGGCGGGCAGTGAAAGACCTCGCCGTCGTGCAGCGACTCGGCCAGACGCCGCGCGAGCGCGTGGTCGTCCGCCAGGCGCTCGACGTTCTGCTCGAGCGCGATCAGCCCCGCCGCGGCGAGGATGCCCGCCTGACGCATCCAGCCGCCGAGCCGCTTGCGGATCGGCCGCGCGCGCTCGATGAAGCCCTCGTCGCCGGCGATCAGCGATCCGACCGGCGCGCCGAGGCCCTTCGAGAGGCAGATCGACACGGAGTCGGCGTACGCCGCCCACTGCTGCGCGGGCACCTTCGACGCGACGACCGCGTTCGCGAGGCGCGCGCCGTCCATGTGCACCGGGATCCCGGCCGCACGCGCGACGGCGGCGACCTTGTCGAGGTTCGCGCGCGGGACGACTCGCCCGCCGGCCGCTCGGCCGGAGCCCATGAACGTCTGCTCGACGCAGACCAGCGCGGTGCGCGGGCAGTGCGCCGACTTCATGCGGATCACGGACCGCACTTCGTCGGGATCGAGCGCGCCGCTCTCCGCGTGCAAGGTCAGCGTCTGCACTCCGTGCAGATACCCCGGCGCGCCGCCTTCCCAGCACACGATGTGACCGCTGCGCTCGACGACGATCTCGTCGCCGGGGCGCGTCCACACGCCGAGCGCGACCTGGTTCGCCATCGTCCCCGACGGCACGAACATCGCCTTCGGCTTGCCGAGCCAGCGCGCGGCCGACTCCTCGAGCCGGCGCACGGTCGGGTCGCCGTCGAGCACGTCGTCGCCGACGACGGCCTCGGCCATCGCGCGGCGCATCGCCGGCGAGGGCTGCGTGACGGTGTCGCTTCGGAAGTCGGAGATCTTCACGCCGGCTGCAGGCACTCGCGGATGCGCCGCATCCCCTCGCGGATGTTGTCGAGGCTGTTCGCGTAGCTGAAGCGCAGGAACCCTTCGCCCAGCGCGCCGAAGCTCGTGCCCGAGAG
This sequence comes from uncultured Planctomycetaceae bacterium, assembly GCA_964592795.1. Lineage (GTDB taxonomy): Bacteria > Planctomycetota > UBA1135 > UBA1135 > JANLUN01. The sequence continues at coordinate 1,589 of CAZQHA010000476.1, forward strand.
GCACGACACGCCGGCCTGGTTCAGGAGCTGCGTCTCGAGCTCGCGCGAGGGAATGCCGGTGCCCGACGTGTTCGGGAACACGTAGAACGCGCCCTTCGGCAGCGTGCAACGGAATCCGGGGATCGAATTGAGCTCCTTCACGATCAGCTTGCGGCGCTCGTCGAACGCGCGGCGCATCGTCTCGACGGCGCTCTGCGGCCCCTTGAGCGCTTCCATCCCCGCGATCTGCGCCGCGGCGTTGGTGCACGACACGGTGTTGATCTGCAAGCGCTCGGCGTGAGGCATCAGCGCGCGCGGCCACACGCCGAAGCCCATGCGCCAGCCGGTCATCGCGTACGTCTTGCTCCAACCGTCGAGGAGGATCGCGCGGTCTCGCAGCGACTCGTACGAGAGGATGCTCGTGTGCGTCTCGCCGTCGTACGTGAGGCGCGAGTAGATCTCGTCCGAGAGCACGGCGACGTGCGGATGCTTCTCGAGCCCGGCGACGAGCTTGTCCATGTCGCGCTTCTGCGCGACTCCGCCGGTCGGGTTCGCCGGTGAATTGAGGATGAGGAGGCGCGTGCGCGGCGTGATCGCGGCGAGCGCCGCCTCGGGATCGAACACGAAGCCGCGCTCCTCGAGCAGCGGCAGAGGCACCGGCTTCGCGCCCGAGAACCGGATCGCCGACTCGTAGATCGGGAAGCCGGGGCTGGGATAGAGGATCTCTCCGCCCGGCTCCCCCAAGAGCATGATCGCGAAGAACATGGTCGGCTTGCCGCCCGGGACGATCATCACGTCGTCGGGGTGCACGCGCGCCTTGTGGAAGCTGCCGCAGTACTCCGCGACCGCCTCGCGCACCTGGATCAAGCCCTTGGCGGGCGTGTAGGCGTGGAACCCGTCCGCGAGCGCCTTGCGGCCCGCCTCGACGATGTTCTCGGGCGTGCGGAAGTCGGGCGCGCCGATGTGCAGGTGCACGATGCTCCGGCCCTGCGCTTCGAGTGCCTTGACCTTGTTGACGACCTCGAAGGCCGTTTCGGTGCCGAGCTCGCTCATGCGGCTCGATAGCTTCAGTCGCGCGTCCACGGTGTCGGTCGGTGCCTCTGGAGTTATGGAAAGGGTGCTCGGAACGACTAAGGTACGGCGTGGCTCGATCGCCGGTCAAACCTACAGTGCTCTGATGTCCAGCCCGCGCGCTCCCGACCTCGTCGCTCTCGGCGCGCTCCTTCTCGCGGCATGCTCGCCGAAGTCCGCGGGCGCGGGGTTCGCGCTCGAGCCCGTCGTGGCGCCGGCGATCGCACAGCTCGAAGCCGAGCTCGCGCGCGAGCCCAGCGCGAGCCCGCCGGTCGACGCCGATCTCGAGGAGCACGTGCGCGGCCTCGTGTTCGACCTGCCGGGCGCGCGCGGACGGATGCGCGACCTGTCGCTCGGCGAGCTCGCGGAGCTCGGCGACCCCGCGGTGCCGGTGCTCGCGGCGATCCTCGCCGACCCGCGCACGTCCGATGCGCCGCGCGCGGCGGCGATCGACGGTCTGGCGGCCGTCGATTCGCCAGCCGCCGCCGCGCACCTGGCCGGTCAGGTCGAGAGCGGGCAGCCGGTGTGGGCGCGCGCGTACGCCGCGGCCGCGATCGCGCGCACGAAGCAAGACCACGTCGTGCCCCGGCTCCTCTTGCGCCTCAAGTACGAGGCCGACTCGACCACCGTGATCGAGCTGGCGGGCGCGCTGGCGAGCTTCGGCAACTACGCGGGCCTCGACGGGCTGTTCGTCTTGCGGCACAGCCCGGCGCCCGAGGTCGCGGCGCTGGCGAGCGAGCGATTGTCGCAGCTCGCGGCGGCCGCGGGATTCGCCGACGGCGAAGCGCTGTGGCGAGCCTGGAGCGGCCGCGACTCGGACGCTCCACTTCCGTCGGTCGATCCCTCGGCGCTTCACCGCCTCGAGATCTGGAAGCGCATCGCGCGCCTCTCCGAGCACGATCTCCGCGCCGTCGACGACGCGCGCTTCGTGCTCTCGCGCTCGGCGGCCTGGGTCGTCGAGCCGCTGTGTCGCGCGCTGCACGACGAGGACGTGTACACGCGCGTGCACGCCGCGCAGTGCCTGCAACGCATGGGCGCGCGTGCGGCGACCGCCGGACC